>NZ_JBHVWT010000002.1:17123-253811 GCF_042882135.1 Streptomyces sp. NPDC058240 | reverse complement strand
GGGGGGGGGAAGGCAACGCTTTCGCTTTTCCATAACGACACACGCCCTCCCCCCCCTGCCGGCAGACCTGGCCGGGCCTCCAGCAGCCTCAGCCCTGCGCGGCCCACCACTCCTTGAGCTTCTCGACCGCCCTGGCGTGCTCCATCGGGCCGTGCTCAAGGCGCAGCTCCAGCAGGAACGCGTACGCCTTGCCGATGACCGGCCCGGGACCGACGCCCAGGGTCTTCATGATCTCGTTGCCGTCCAGGTCAGGGCGGATGGCATCCAGCTCCTCCTGCTCCTGCAACTGCGCGATGCGCTCCTCCAGCCCGTCATAGGTCCGGGAGAGGGCGGCGGCCTTGCGCTTGTTCCGCGTAGTGCAGTCCGAGCGGGTCAGCTTGTGCAGCCGCTCCAGCAGGGGGCCGGCGTCGCGTACATACCGACGGACCGCGGAGTCCGTCCACTCGCCGTCGCCGTAGCCGTGGAAGCGCAGATGAAGCTCCACCAGCTTCGAGACGTCCTTGACCATGTCGTTGGAGTACTTGAGCTCGGTCATCCGCTTCTTGACCATCTTGGCGCCCACCACCTCATGGTGGTGGAACGAGACGCGCCCGTCCTTCTCGAAGCGTCGCGTCCTCGGCTTGCCGATGTCATGGAGGAGGGCGGCAAGGCGCAGAACCAGATCAGGACCGTCCTCCTCCAGGTCGATCGCCTGCTCCAGGACGGTCAGCGAATGCTCGTAGACGTCCTTGTGACGGTGATGCTCGTCACTTTCCAGACGCAGCGCGGGAAGCTCCGGCAGCACCTGCTGCGCCAGCCCCGTGTCGACGAGCAGCGCCAGCCCCTTGCGGGGGTGGGTGGAGAGCAGCAGCTTGTTGAGCTCCTCCCTGACCCGCTCGGCGGAGACGATCTCGATCCGCCCGGCCATCTCCGTCATCGCGGTGACCACATCGGGGGCGACATCGAAGTCCAGCTGAGCCGCGAAGCGGGCAGCACGCAGCATGCGCAGCGGATCGTCGGAGAACGACTCCTCGGGTGTTCCGGGGGTACGCAGAACGCGCTCCGCCAGGTCCTCAAGACCACCGTGCGGATCGATGAATTCCTTCTGCGGAAGTGCGACGGCCATCGCGTTGACCGTGAAGTCACGGCGGACGAGGTCTTCCTCGATGGAGTCGCCGTAGGACACCTCGGGCTTGCGCGAGGTCCTGTCGTACGCCTCCGACCTGTATGTGGTGACCTCGATCTGGTAGCCGTCCTTCTGGGCGCCCACGGTGCCGAAGGCGATCCCGACCTCCCACACCGAGTCGGCCCAGGGCCGGACGATCTTCAGTACGGCCTCGGGGCGGGCGTCCGTCGTGAAGTCCAGGTCGTTCCCGAGCCTGCCGAGAAGCGCGTCCCGGACCGAGCCTCCGACCAGGGCGAGACTGAACCCGGCGTCCTGGAAACGGCGAGCAAGGTCGTCGGCGACCGGGGACACCCGCAGCAGTTCGCTGACTGCACGGTGCTGCACCTGGGTCAGGGCACGGGAGCTGTCTTCATTGGCGTTCGACACAACAGAAAAGGGTACGTGCCCGGACCGGCCCGGTCGCCCTGGTTTCGTCCCGCCCTGCAAGACTCTTCCGATCATGTAGCGAACTCCCCAGCACTTGGCACCCGCGCACATCGTTACCATGCGTGGACGCAACAACCGACAACCATCGACACCAGCTGACGACGACGAGGGACGGGTAAGCGCGTGGCCGAGCCGGCAGACATTCAGGGGATCGGTCCCTCTCCTGCCCGCCGGTGGCTGCGGCGCACAGCCGCCCTGATCATCGGGGCGCCGCTCGTCGCAGCTCTGCTGGCCGGCCCGACCGCACCCGCGGCGCAGGCCGGCGGGACCGGCAAGGCCCCCACCGGGTCCGAAACGGTCGACGTGTCCCTGAGCACCCTGGCTCCGAGCGCGCCGGTCAAGGGGGACACCCTGACCGTCTCCGGCACCCTGACCAACAGGGGCAAGAACACGATCACGGGGGCCACGGTCGACCTTCGGGTGGGCCCGAAGCTCCGCAGCAGGACGGAGATCGACACCGCTGCCAGACGCACCGGGTACGTGCTCGGCAGCGACCCCGCCCCACTCGGCGGCAAGTACACCGTGAAGGTCGCGAAACTCCCTTCCGGGATCAGCCAGGACTTCACGCTGTCCGTCCCGGTCGACAAGCTGGAGCTCGGCGACGACGGCGTCTACCAGCTCGGTGTCTCGCTGTCGGGGCAGACCTCCCGGGCCCCGTACCCCCAGGTGCTGGGGATCGAGCGCACCTTCCTGCCCTGGCAGGAAGAGGAGCGTGACTCCAGGACGAAGGTCACCTATCTCTGGCCGCTCATCGCATCGGCCCATGTGACAGCCGAAACCGGCACCGACGATCAGCAGACGCCCGTGTTCGCGGACGACAACCTGGCCGCCGAGCTGGCTCCGGGCGGACGGCTCGAACAGCTGGTCTCGCTGGGCAGCCAACTGCCGGTGACCTGGGTGATCGACCCGGATCTGCTGGCCAGTGTCGACGCGATGACGGGGAGCTACCGCGTCAAGTCCGGCGACACCACCGTCGCCGGGACGAACCAGGCCGTTGCCAAGCAGTGGCTCACCTCGCTCGAGGCCGCGGTGTCGGACGGGAAGGTCGTCGCACTGCCGTTCGCCGATCCCGATCTGGCGTCCATCGCACACCGTGGCAAGAACGTCTCCGGCACCCTCAGCCATCTGCAGACCGCCACCGAAGTGGCCGGGACGACGGTACAGACCATCCTCCATGTGAAGCCGTCGACCGACTTCGCGTGGCCCGTCGACGGGGCGATCGACCCGTCGGTCGTCGATGTCGCCACCTCGGCCGGGGCCCACAAGGTGATCGCCCGCAGCGACAGCCTCCAGGAGACCGGCGGTCTCCCGTACACGCCGACCGCTGCCCGGCCGATCGGCGGCGGCACCACCGCGGTGGTCGCCGATGCCCGGCTCTCCACGGCCTTCCAGGGCGATATGTCGAAGGCGGGGAACTCCACCCTCGCCGTGCAGAAGTTCCTCGCTCTGACTCTCGCTCTGACCGAACAGGACACGGACGCGGAGCGCAGCATCGTCGTCGCACCGCAGCGGATGCCCACCGTGGCCCAGGCCCAGTCGATGGCCCGTGCCCTGCACGGACTCGACGACGAGCGCTGGACACAGCCCCTCGGGCTGGTGGAAGCGGCCGGTGCGAAGCCCGACGCGGACGCGACGACCAGCGTCCCCGGGGCCTCCCAGTACCCGAGGAAGCTCCGCAGCCAGGAGCTGCCCACCCAGGCCTTCCAGGACATCAAGTCCACCCAGGCCTCGCTGAACAACTTCCAGGTCATCCTCACCCAGCCCGAGCGGGTGGTGACCCCCTTCGGCAACGCGCTCAACCGGTCCATGTCGATGTCGTGGCGTGGCAGGCCGCTGGAGGCCCAGCAGTACCGGGACTCGGTCCGCACCTATCTGCAGGACCTCACCAACGAGGTCCAGCTCATCTCGAAGTCGGACGTCACCCTGTCCGGCCGCAGCGCCACGATCCCGGTGACCGTGCAAAACAGGCTGTTGCAGGGCGTGGACCATCTCGTCCTCCGACTGAAGTCGGAGAACGCGACACGCCTCAAGCTCAACGACGGCGGGGCCGTGGCGGAGCAGCCGATCCGGATCGGCGCCGGCCACAGCCAGTCCGTGAAGTTCGACGCGGCGGCCAACGTCAACGGCCAGGTGCAGATGACGGCGCAGCTCTACACGGAGGACGGCACGCCGTACGGCGGAGAGATGACCTTCACCGTGAAGGTCTCCGAGCTCACCCCGACCGTGCTGCTGGTCATCGCCGGCGGGCTGCTGCTCCTGGTCCTCGCGGGCATCAGGATGTACACCCATCGCAAGCGCGCCAACGCGGGCGGCGCGACCGGGGACGACGGCGGCGAACCCGGGCAGCCGAGTGACCCGACTCCGGACACCGGTCCGGAAAGCGGGGAGCCGTCGGGCTCGGGTGAGAAAGTGGAACGTTGAGCGATGTCTGTCGTGGCCGGTCGGCCGGGGACGATGAGGTGGGGTTTCGATGAACGCGCCGTACGACGGTGACCGCGGTCAGGGTGCGGGCGGAGCCGGGTCTTCCGGCGGGCCCCCGATGCCTCCGGGGCCTGGCCAGGTTCCGCCGACGCCCGATCCGTACCTGCAGGACGCCTACGACCGCGATCCCTACCGCGCCCAGGATCTGTCGGTACAGGACCCGGTGACCGAGGCCCTGTACGACCGGGCCGCGCACCCGCCGCCGCCCCCGGGCACGTACCAGCAGCCCCAGCCGCTCTACCAGCAGCCGGCCGCGGCCCAGTACCCGCCCGATCCGCGCATCTGGGCGCAGACCCCGCCTCCCGAGCCCGGTGGCCCGTCGCGGCACCTGCCGTACGGCGACAATCCGGCGACCACCCAGTTCGTCGGGGTGGACGACCTCGTCAGCCAGGCTTCCCGGGACGACGAGCAGCCGGATGCCTTCGCGCACCTCTTCCGGGACCAGGAGGGCCCGGCAGGGTCCGCCCCCGTCCCTCCGGAACCCGAGCCCGCTCCGGCACCCGCTCCGCCCAAATCCGGCGGCCGGGCCTCCGGAATACTGAAGTCCAGCGCGCTGATGGCGGCCGGCACGCTCGTGTCCCGCCTCACCGGATTCGTCCGCAGCCTCGTGATCACCGCCGCGCTCGGTGCCGCACTGCTCGGCGACAGCTTCACTATCGCCTCCGCACTGCCGACGATGATCTACATCCTCACCGTGGGCGGCGGACTGAACTCGGTCTTCGTTCCCCAGCTCGTACGCTCCATGAAGGACGACGAGGACGGCGGGGAGGCCTACGCCAACCGGCTGCTGACTCTCGTCATGGTCGCGCTCGGTGTGATCGTCGCGATCGCGGTCTTCGCCGCTCCGTGGCTGATCCACGTGATGTCGCCGACGATCGCCAACGACGTGGCGGCCAACAGCGTCGCCGTGACCTTCGCCCGCTACTGCCTGCCGACCATCTTCTTCATGGGCGTGCACGTCGTAATGGGCCAGATCCTCAACGCCCGCGGCAGGTTCGGCGCGATGATGTGGACCCCGGTCCTCAACAACATCGTCATGATCTTCACGTTCGGCATGTTCATCTGGGTCTACGGAACGTCCGCCGAGTCCCAGATGGGCGTCCAGACCATTCCCCCGGAGGGCGTCCGGCTCCTGGGCATCGGCACGCTGCTCGGGCTGGTCGTACAGGCCCTGGCCATGATCCCGTACCTGCGCGAGGCCGGTTTCCGTTTCCGCCCGCGCTTCGACTGGAAGGGACACGGGCTCGGCAAGACGGTCAAGCTGGCCAAGTGGACCGTCCTGTTCGTGCTGGCCAACCAGGCAGGTGTGATCGTCGTCACCCAGCTCGCGACCTCGGCGGGCAAACTGTCCGGCAAGGACGGCGCCGGTTTCCTCGCCTACTCCAACGCCCAGCTCATCTGGGGCATGCCGCAGGCGATCATCACCGTCTCCGTCATGGCCGCCCTGCTGCCCCGCATCTCCCGCGCCGCCCACGACGACGACCCGGGCGCCGTCCGTGACGACATCTCCCAGGGGCTGCGGAACTCGGCCGTCGCGATCGTGCCGGTGGCCTTCGCCTTCCTCGCACTCGGCCTGCCGATGTGCACCCTCCTGTACGCCTCCGCGGGCACCGAGGCCGCCCGCTCCATGGGCTTCATTCTCATGGCCTTCGGTCTCGGCCTGATCCCGTACTCCGTGCAGTACGTCGTGCTACGCGGCTTCTACGCCTACGAAGACACCCGCACGCCCTTCTACAACACGGTCATCGTCGCCGCGGTCAACGCGGCAGCCTCGGCCCTCTGCTACGTGGTTCTGCCCGCCCGCTGGGCAGTGGTGGGCATGGCCGCCTCGTACGGGCTCGCCTACGCCGTCGGCGTGGGCATCGCCTGGCGACGGCTGCGCAACCGCCTGGGCGGAGATCTGGACGGTGCCCATGTCGTACGCACCTACGCCCGGCTGTGCCTGGCCGCGATCCCGGCAGCGGTGCTCGGCGGCGGCGTGGGCTTCGCCGTTCTTCTGGGCCTCGGTGAAGGCGCCTTCGGTTCACTCACCGCGCTGATCTGTGGGGGAGCCGTTCTACTGGGGGTCTTTTTCGTCGCCGCCAAGCGGATGCGGATCGAGGAGATCAACGGCATGGTCGGCATGGTCCGAGGGCGACTCGGTCGCTGAGGATCAAACGGCCGCACAACCATCACCGCCCCTTGCGTGTCGTGCATAGCGCCGGAGTGTGGGCACAATTGGCGTGACTGTGCAGAGCTGGCTGGCATCGCGCAACGGATGGGGAGGCAGGAACGACGGTGGCGGAACGTAGCACGGCTGCCGTCGACGTGGCCGACAACAGCGGTGATGAACCGCTGGCCGCCAAGGCGGACGAGGCCACGACCGACGGGACGGCAGAAGCTCAGGACACCAAAGGCACGAAGCCACAGGACACGGATGGTGAACGCATCGGTTCCGAGGCCACCCTGCCGAGCCCCGATCTGCACAGCGGGCACAAACTTGCCGGACGCTACCGGCTCGAGGAGTGCGTCACCCGTCTGGACGGCTTCAGCAGCTGGCGCGCCGTCGACGAGAAACTTCGCCGCGCGGTGGGCGTCCACCTGCTCCCGGCCGACCACCCGCGTGCCCGCTCCGTGCTGGCCGCAGCCCGGTCCTCCGCACTGCTCGGCGACCCACGCTTCGTGCAGGTGCTCGACGCGGTGGAGGAGGACGACCTCGTCTACGTCGTCCACGAATGGCTCCCCGACGCCACGGAGCTCACCGCCCTGCTGGCCTCGGGGCCGATGGACGCGCACGACGCGTACCAGCTCGTCAGCCAGGTCTCCCAGGCCATGGCCGCAGCACACCGGGAAGGCCTCGCACATTTGAGGCTCACCCCGGGGGCGGTGCTGCGGAGCTCGACGGGGCAGTACCGGATCCGCGGCCTCGCGGTGAACGCCGCCCTGCGGGGCATCACCGCCGACAGCCCCCAGCGAGCGGACACCGAGGCGATCGGCGCCCTGCTCTACGCCGCACTGACCCAGCGCTGGCCGTACGAGAGCGACGCGTACGGCCTGGCCGGGCTGCCCAAGGGGGTGGGGCTGATCGCCCCCGACCAGGTGCGGGCCGGCGTCCACCGCGGCCTTTCCGAGCTCGCCATGCGCGCGCTCGCCAACGACGGCGCCACTGCCTCCCGGCAGGAGCAACCGTGCACCACGCCGGACGAGCTGGCCAAGGCCGTTGCCGCGATGCCCCGCATCCGTCCTCCGGAGCCCGCCTTCACGGCGCCTCCCGAGTACCAGCGCACGACCTACCAGCAGGGTTCGTACGGGCGTCCGCCTTCCGGTCCCATCGCCGCACCGCCCACGATCGCCGTGCCCCTGGCGCCGCTCCAGAGCCGCACCGGCAAGGCCCTCAAGTGGGCCGTGTCCGCACTGCTCATCGCCGCGCTGGGCCTCGGCAGCTGGCAGCTCGCCGAGGCGCTCCTCGACCACGCCAAGGGCTCCGAGCCCGGGGACAGCACCCCGACCGACCCGGGGAACAGTGACGAGAAGCCTCACCAGCCCACCGAACCGCTGCGCATCGCCGGTGCGACGGAGTTCATGCCCAGCGGATCGGGGATCAAGCAGAACGAGGTGCCGAACTCCGTCGACGGCGATGCGAGCACGGCGTGGGTCACCCCGCGCTACGTGGGCTACGCGAACTTCGGCAACTATCCGAACCGCCGGGACGGCAGCGGCATAGTCGTCGACCTGGGCAGCGTCCAGGATGTCGCGGGCATCACGGCCAAGATGTACCGCAGCGGCCAGAAGGCCGAGGTGCTGGCGGCCGATCCGAGCGCCTCCGGCCCGTCGTCCCTCTCGGACTTCCCCCAGCGCCTCACGAAGCTCGGAACGGTGGGAAGCGATCTGAAGGAGACCTTCTCCAAGCCTGTACGGACCCGCTACGTCCTGATCCATCTCACCGAGCTGCCGTCGGACGGAACAGGTGGCTACCGGGGCGGGATCTCGGAGATCTCCGTACTCAAGTGACGGAGAGGCCGGTGGGGGCGCCCCCACCGGCCTCCCGCACTTCCGGCGCTCCCGTGCCTGAAGTTCTCGTTCCCGCATCGGGCAGTGCCTCTTTCGCCCCCTGCCCCCGCACGCTCGAATCGTGATAGACAGACGCACCTTGACGCAGCGAAACGGAGGGAGGGGGAGGTGGCCGCCGAGCCGTCGGAACCACTCAGCGACTCAGACCTCCTCGCTCGCCATGTGGCCGGCGAACCGGACGCCTTCGGCGAGCTGGTACGGCGCCACCGCGACCGGCTGTGGGCCGTGGCGATACGGACCCTGGGCGACCGCGAGGAAGCCGCGGACGCCGTCCAGGACGCCCTTGTCTCCGCCTTCCGGGCCGCCCACACCTTCCGCGGCCAGTCCGCCGTCACCACCTGGCTGCACCGCATCACCGTCAACGCCTGCCTCGACCGGGTCCGCAAGGCAGCCACCCGCAGGACCGCGCCGGTCAACGACACCGAACGGTTCGAGCAACTCCTCGAACCGCACGAATCCGCGGAGGCACCGGCGGAGCGCCAGGACCTGCACCGCGAGCTCCTGGCCGCACTCGCCACTCTCCCCGCCGAGCAACGGGCCGCACTCGTCCTCGTGGACATGCAGGGCTACCCCGTGGCCGAGGCGGCACGCATCCTCGACGTACCGACAGGCACCGTGAAAAGTCGCTGTGCGCGAGGACGGGCCCGGCTGGCGCCACTGCTCACCCACCTGCGCAGTGAGGTCGCGGGAGCCGACGAGACGGCCAGAAGGAACCGGACGCCGCGCACATCCGTCCCACCGGCATCGGGGCCGAGAGATGCGGGCACAAGCGATCCCGCTGCAGTGAAGGGCGGAGGTGGGCGCACATGACATCAACGACCGACACGACCCAGCATCCGGATGTCACGGAGATCTCCGACCTGGCGGAGGAGCTGCTCCCACCGTCACGTGCGGCAGAGGTGCGCGACCATGTGGACGGCTGCGAACTCTGCGGTGAGGTCCATGCCTCTCTCGTGGAGATCCGCGAACTGCTCGGCACCGTACCCATGCCGCAGCGCATGCCGGACGACGTCGCGGATCGCATCGATGCCGCACTCGCCGCCGAAGCGGCTCTCGACACCACGACAGCATCCGGCTCGGCGCATGTTTCACGTGAAACAGAGGGGCTGGCAGCGGAGAAGCCGAGTGCGGAGCCCACGCCCTCGGACCGTCCCGCAGGGCGTCCCCGGGCGACCACCGGCCCCGGCCGACGGCCGGTCCGACGTCGCCGCCGCACAGCCGTGCTCGGAGCCGCTCTCGGCGCGGCCGTGGTCGGCGTGAGCGTCTTCATGCTGCAGAACGTCCAGCCGTCCCAGCACTCCGGGAGCCTCAAGGCAGCAGACCACAGCTCCAGCGCCGGGGAGAACGGCGGAGGAGCGTTCTCGGAGTCCTCGCTCGAAGACCGGGTGCACACGCTTCTTCTCAGTACCGGCTCGAAGCCGTCGAAGTCGGCGGAGGACATGGGGGCCGAGAAGCAGGCGCCGTCCGCCGAGTCGCAATCGACGCCCAAGAGCACCTCGGCCGGGCCGGGGTCACCCCAGACACCATTGCGCGCGCCCACCGTGTCCGTCCCGCCCTGTGTGGAGCAGGGCACCGGGCGCAACGCCGCAGCCCTCGCGGTGGAAGAAGGCACCTACGAAGGCACGGATGCCTTCCTCGTCGTGCTGCCGCACCCATCCGACGCGACCCGCGTACAGGCGTACGTCATCGACGCGTCCTGCGTCCAGGAGAAGCCCGCGGGCAAGGGGGAACTCCTGCTGACCCGCACCTACGCACGCCCCTGAGAATCGCGCCGGACGCCGCCCCGGCACGGCGGGGAATGCATCCCCCGTAGGATCCGTTGGGTGGGGTGAGAGTCGTTGAACCGACCCCAGTAGGCGTGGACAGTAGGCAGTCTGCAGAGACGAGGAAGAAACCCGTGAGCGACGTCCGTAATGTGATCATCATCGGCTCCGGCCCCGCGGGCTACACGGCCGCCCTTTACACCGCACGCGCCTCACTGAAGCCGCTGGTGTTCGAGGGCGCCGTCACCGCCGGTGGCGCGCTGATGAACACCACCGACGTGGAGAACTTCCCGGGCTTCCAGGACGGGATCATGGGCCCCGAGCTCATGGACAACATGCGCGCCCAGGCCGAACGCTTCGGCGCCGAGCTCGTCCCCGACGACGTCATCTCCGTGGACCTCACCGGAGACATCAAGACCGTCACCGACACGGCAGGCACGGTGCACCGCGCCAAGGCCGTCATCGTGACGACCGGCTCCCAGCACCGCAAGCTCGGCCTGCCTAACGAGGACGCCCTCTCCGGACGCGGCGTCTCCTGGTGCGCCACCTGTGACGGCTTCTTCTTCAAGGACCAGGACATCGCCGTGGTCGGCGGCGGCGACACCGCGATGGAGGAGGCGACCTTCCTCTCCCGCTTCGCCAAGTCGGTCACCATCGTCCACCGCCGCGACACGCTGCGCGCCTCCAAGGCGATGCAGGAGCGCGCCTTCGCCGACCCGAAGATCAAGTTCGCCTGGGACAGCGAGGTTGCCGGAGTGCACGGCGAACAGAAGCTGTCCGGCCTGACCCTTCGGAACACCAAGACCGGCGAGACGTCGGAGCTCGCGGTGACCGGCCTGTTCATCGCGGTGGGCCACGATCCGCGCACCGAGCTCTTCAAGGGCCAGCTCGACCTCGACGACGAGGGCTACCTCAAGGTCGCTGCTCCCTCGACGCGTACCAACCTGACCGGTGTCTTCGGTGCCGGTGACGTCGTCGACCACACCTACCGGCAGGCCATCACGGCCGCCGGCACGGGCTGCTCGGCCGCTCTCGACGCGGAGCGCTTCCTGGCCGCACTCGCCGATGACGAGAAGGCCGCTGCGGCCACCGTCTGACTCACGCCTCTCTCCCCACTACACCCCAAGAAGTTAAGGAGGCCGCCGTGGCCGGCGCCCTGAAGAACGTGACCGACGACTCCTTCGACGAGGTCGTCCTGAAGAGCGACAAGCCTGTGCTGGTGGACTTCTGGGCTGCCTGGTGCGGCCCGTGCCGTCAGATCGCCCCCTCGCTGGAGGCCATCGCCGCCGAGCACGGCGACCAGATCGAGATCGTCAAGCTCAACATCGACGAGAACCCGGCCACGGCCGCCAAGTACGGCGTCATGTCCATCCCGACCCTGAACGTCTACCAGGGCGGCGAGGTCGCGAAGACCATCGTCGGCGCCAAGCCGAAGGCCGCGATCCTCCGCGACCTCGATGGCTTCCTCGGCGAGTAGGAACGCAACTCGCTGTTTCACGTGAAACGGGTCCATCCCTCGGGGGATGGACCCGTTTCACGTTGTCATGGGTTCTCGGATCACAGCGGCCTCAACGCTGGCTCCTTCTGCACTGCACCGAGCAACCGGTCCAGTGCCAGCTCGACGTCTTCCTTCCAGGACAGCGTCGTACGCAGTTCCAGCCTCAGCCTCGGATGAACGGGATGCGGCCGTACGGTCTTGAAGCCGACTGCCAGCAGATGATCCGCGGGAAGCACACAGGCAGGCTCCTTCCACCGAGCATCACCGAAAGCCTCGATCGCCTTGAACCCCCGACGCAGCAGGTCCTTGGCAACGGCCTGCACCATGACCCGGCCCAGTCCCTGCCCCTGGTAGCCCGGCACGATCCAGGCAGTCATCAACTGCACGGCATCGGGGGAGACAGGGCTGGTGGGAAACGCGGTCGAACGCGGCACATAGGCTGGTGGCGCATAGAGAACGAAGCCCACCGGCACATCGTCGACATAGACAACGCGGCCGCACGACCCCCACTCCAGGAGAACGGCCGAGATCCAGGCCTCTTTCTCCAGCTCGGGTGTTCCCGCCTTTACCGCAGCTTCCCCGCTGACCGGATCAAGCTCCCAGAAGACACACGAGCGGCAGCGTCCGGGAAGATCGGAAAGGTTGTCCAGTGTGAGCGGTACGAGCCGACGTCCCATGAAGGCTGTTCCTCGCTTCCTTCGCCTGCCGCGTCGCGTGCGACAGTCAGTGCACTCCGTTCGAGGAGCAGGCTGCCGACGAACCCTCCGACAGCCCCCAGGCCCAGCCCCACTGTCATCAGTCGGCTGCGGCTCACTGATCGCATGGCCCTCCCTACCGAGGTGGCCCAAGCCGGATGTGCCATACCAGAACGCATCGTATCCACCCAGGGATGAAGCCGACACCGAGAGAAAGCAAAGGGCGGGCTGAGTTCCGGTAACCCCCGAAATACAGCCCGCCCCACAACCCCGTCAGCAGGGTCAGCCCTCGCCGTCCTCTGCGAAATCCTCGGAGGGTGCCCGATCCAGCACGCGCCCCTCACCCGGTGCCAGGCTGCCGAGAATGCGGTCCAGATCCTCCATCGACGCGAACTCGACGACGATCTTCCCCTTCTTCTGACCGAGGTCGACCTTCACCCTGGTCTCGAAACGGTCCGAGAGCCGGGTGGCGAGGTCCGACAGTGCGGGCGCCACCCGACCACCGGCCCGCGGCCCCTTGGACTTGGCAGGGCTCGTGGGGCTGGAGCCCATGAGGGTCACGATCTCCTCGACCGCACGCACCGAAAGCCCCTCGGCCACGATGCGATGAGCCAGCCTGTCCTGCTCATCCGAGTCGTCCACGGACAGCAGCGCCCGCGCATGACCGGCGGACAGCACCCCGGCCGCCACCCTCCGCTGCACCGGAGCCGACAGCCTCAGCAGTCGCAGCGTGTTCGACACCTGCGGCCGGGAACGCCCGATCCGGTCGGCCAGCTGGTCATGCGTGCACTTGAAGTCCTTGAGCAGCTGGTCGTACGCGGCTGCCTCCTCCAACGGGTTCAGCTGAGCCCGGTGAAGGTTCTCCAGGAGTGCGTCCAGGAGAAGCTTCTCGTCATCCGTGGCCCGGACGATAGCCGGGATCCGCTCCAGACCCGCCTCCCGGCAGGCCCTCCAGCGCCGCTCGCCCATGATGAGCTCATAGCGCTCCGGCCCCACCTTCCGCACGACAACGGGCTGGAGAAGGCCCACCTCCTTGATGGAGGTCACCAACTCCGCGAGTGCGTCCTCGTCGAACACCTCACGGGGCTGGCGGGGATTCGGCGTGATGGAGCCGAGAAGAACCTCGGCAAAGTACGCCCCGGCGGGTCCCACCGATTCGGCGGCCGCTCCGGACTCCGAAACCGGTGCACTCGGCTCCGGCACAACCGGAGCACCCCCGAGAGCGGCCACCTTTGCCGCAGCCACCCCCCGCTCCGCCGTCATCACAGGACCCGCCCCGGCAGAGGTCGATCCCACCCCTGAGGACGGCACCTGCTTCTCCTGCGGAGCGGCGGGGATCAGGGCACCCAGCCCACGCCCCAACCCTCTTCGACGCTCGCTCACTGAATCCCCTCCGAAGTGCTCTGCTGGCTGTTCCCCATGCCCGTCCGGGCATGCTGGGGCTCGTAGTGGATCCCGACGCCCCGCAGGGCGATCTCACGCGCCGCTTCGAGGTACGACAGCGACCCACTGGAACCCGGGTCATAGGTCAACACGGTCTGCCCGTAGCTGGGCGCCTCCGAGATCCGCACCGATCGCGGAATGTTCGTCCGCAGCACCTCCTTGCCGAAGTGGCTGCGCACCTCCTCCGCAACCTGCGAAGCGAGCCTGGTCCTGCCGTCGTACATGGTGAGCAGGATCGTCGACACATGAAGATCGGGGTTGAGATGCCCCCGCACCAGGTCCACATTGCGCAGCAGCTGCCCCAGCCCTTCCAGTGCGTAGTACTCGCACTGGATAGGGATCAGCACCTCGGCGCCGGCGACCATCGCATTGACCGTCAGCAGGCCGAGCGAAGGCGGGCAGTCGATGAGGATGTAGTCCAACGGCTGCTCATACGCCTGGATCGCTCGCTGCAGTCGACTCTCCCGCGCCACCAGCGACACCAGCTCGATCTCCGCACCGGCGAGATCGATGGTGGCGGGGGCGCAGAAGAGACCTTCGACGTCCGGTACGGGCTGAACCACCTCGGAGAGCGGCCTGCTCTCCACCAGGACGTCATAGATGGAGGGGACTTCGGCATGGTGATCGATACCCAGAGCCGTAGAGGCGTTCCCCTGCGGGTCGAGGTCGACGACCAGAACACGTGCTCCGTGAAGCGCGAGCGAGGCAGCAAGATTGACCGTCGTGGTCGTCTTGCCCACTCCACCCTTCTGATTGGCCACCACCATGACGCGCGTCCGGTCAGGACGGGGCAGGCCCTCGCCGGCGCGGCCGAGGGCCTCAACCGCCAGCTGGGCCGCGCGACCGATGGGTGTGTCGTCCATCGGCGGCGGTGTTTCACGTGAAACACCCTCCCCCGCCGATTCGGTTCGGGGACCGGGGACCGGATCGGTCATCGGTCCCGCGATGTTGGCGTCGGACCGCAAGGATTCACTCTCCTCGACTTCAGGCTCGCAATGAACAGAGCCTGCCATGCTTTCGGGGTCGTGAACCAGCGAGGCCCGCTCTTCTGTGGATGAATCCACTTCTGTGGACAACTCCGTAGCCCTAACGGGCCTGCGATGCCGCGGCGCGGCAGCCGCACGGCCGCGGCTGATGATTCCATGCAGCAGAGAGCGACGTTTCACGTGAAACACGATGCCCCTGCAGCCTAGCTACAGGGGCACGACACTCCGCATGGGGACGTACGGCTACATACCGGAAGCGCAACCGGCAGACGGTATGAACCGCACGTAACACTCGACCCCGCGGCGCGACCAGAGACGTCAGCGACGGCGCCTCGTACGACTCGTCCTGGCGGCCTTGGCCCTCTTTGCGGCGAACCTCACACCACCCGGACTCTCACCGACCACCACACGCACCACCGTGGACATCGGGTCGACAACACCCTCCCCGACATGCAGCACCTCGGTCTCCACCACACCGAGCTTGCTCAGCGCCGCACGAGCCCCGACGATCTCCTCCTCGGCGGTGTCCCCCTTGAGCGCCAGCATCTCTCCGTACGGACGCAGCAGCGGAACGCCCCAGCCGGCCAGCCGGTCCAGCGGCGCCACAGCACGAGCCGTCACCACATGCACCGGCTGAAGCGAGCCCAGAACCTCCTCGGCCCGGCCACGCACGACCGTCACATGGTCCAGACCCAGCAGCTCCACGACTTCCTGAAGGAAATTCGTGCGCCGAAGCAGTGGCTCCAGCAAAGTGATCTTGAGATCCGGGCGCACCAGCGCCAGCGGGATACCGGGAAGACCCGCACCCGAACCCACATCGCAGACCGTGACTCCCTCGGGCACGACCTCGGAGAGCACCGCACAGTTCAGCAGATGCCGCTCCCACAGCCGCGGGACCTCACGCGGGCCGATCAGCCCCCGCTTCACCCCGGCATCCGCCAGCAGCTCCGCGTACCGGACGGCCTCCGGGAAGAACTCGCCGAAAACCGCCCGCGCTCCTTGGGGCGCCTGGGGAAGCTCTACTTCCGCCGTCACGGGGACCGTCCTTCCATACCGCACTACCGCACTGTGGGTGGCTGACTATCAGGCTGACAAAGATCGGCCCCGCCTGCGAACAGACGGGGCCGACAGAACTAGGGTCCGGTCAGGCCGGGAGGACGACGACGAAGCGCTCCGGCTCCTCGCCCTCGGACTCGCTGCGCAGACCGGCGGCCGCGACCGCGTCGTGAACAACCTTGCGCTCGAACGGCGTCATCGGGTCCAGCTTCACCGGCTCACCGGTGCTCTTGACCTCATCCGCGGCCTTGGCACCCAGCTCGGCGAGCTCCGCCCGCTTCTTGGCCCGGAAGCCCGCGATGTCCAGCATCAGCCTGCTGCGGTCTCCGGTCTCCCGGTGAACAGCAAGCCGCGTCAGCTCCTGGAGCGCCTCCAGCACCTCACCGTCGCGGCCCACGAGCTTCTGCAGATCACGTGCCGAGTCGCTGATGATCGAGACCGCGGCCCGGTCCGCCTCGACATCCATGTCGATGTCGCCGTCCAGGTCGGCGATGTCGAGCAGACCCTCGAGGTAGTCCGCTGCGATCTCGCCCTCCTGCTCAAGGCGGGTCAAGGTGTCGCTGCCCTCAGCGGCCGTGGAGGTGGTGCCTTCCGTCACGGATGGACTCCTTCTTACTTCTTGGACGGGTGCTTGGGCCGCTGCGGACCCTTGCGCTGTCCGGACTTGGCTTGGCGTGAGGAGCCGGACGCGGGCTTGCCCGCCGGCTTGGACTTCTCGTCCTGCGATGCGTCCCGCTTCTGCAGGGAGGTCTTGGAACCCGACTCGGTGGAATCGGCGTCCTTGGCCCCTGCCTGCGTGGCACCGGTCTGACGCTGGGACTTGGTCTGGCGCTTGGGCTGCTGACGCCGCTGCGCGGCTCCGCCCTCGGCCTCGGAGACAGCGGTCTCGCCCTTGGTCACCGTGCCGTCCTCCTGGGCGACGAGACCCAGCTTGGCCAGCCCGGTGACGAACTTCCGCTCGATGTCATTGCGGTCCGGGCCCTTGGCCACGATCCGCTTGACGGTGTTGCGCCGGGTCCTGCCGCGAACCTCACCATGGGCGGTGACGCTCTTCAGCAGACGTCCCAGGTACTGGTCCTGCGCCTTGCTGCCCGGGGTCGGGTTCTGGTTGATCACGTACATCTGCTGACCCATGGTCCAGACGTTGGTGGTCAGCCAGTAGACAAGGACACCGACGGGGAAGTTGATGCCCATGCCGGCGAAGATCAGCGGGAAGATGTACATCAGCATCTTCTGCTGCTGCATGTACGGCGTCTTGACCGTCAGGTCGACGTTCTTCGTCATCAGCTGGCGCTGGGTGAAGAACTGCGACGCCGACATCATCACGATCATGACCGCGGTGACGACCCGGACATCGGCCAGAGAGGCGCCGAGAGCGCTGACCTCCGACGAACTGTTCATGAACTTGGCGGCGAGCGGAGCACCGAAGATGTGTGCCTGACGGGCGCTGTCGAGCAGCGACTGGTCGATGACACCGATCTTCTTGTTCGAGGCGATGGCCGACAGCACGTGATACAGGGCGAAGAAGAACGGTGACTGCGCCAGGATGGGAAGGCACGAGGAGAGCGGGTTGGTACCCGTCTCCTTGTACAGCTTCATCATCTCTTCGGACTGACGCTGCTTGTCGCTCTTGTAACGCTCCTGGATCGCCTTCATCTTCGGCTGGAGCACCTGCATGTTGCGGGTCGACTTGATCTGCTTCACGAAGAGCGGGATCAGGCAGATCCGGATCAGCACCACCAGGGACACGATGGACAGGCCCCAGGCCCAGCCCGTGTTGTCGCCGAAGATCGCCCCGTACAACTTGTGGAACTGGACGATGACCCATGAGACGGGCCAGGTGATAAAGCTGAACAGACTGGCAATCGTGTCCACTAATCAGGCTCCTTGAGCATTGGGCGAAGTCTCTGCGGCCTGACCCGGGGCTTCGGAAGCCGATCCCCGGACAGACGCATCAGCGGCGGAGTCCCCGCCCTTGCCACCGCGCATGGCATTACGCAGGAGTTCATGCCAACGCGGACGTTTGCGTGGTGGAACATGGTCCACGCCACCGGGTGACCACGGATTGCACCGCAGGATGCGCCAGGCCGTCAGCGCGGTTCCCTTGATCGCTCCGTGCCGGTCGATCGCCGTATATCCATAGTGGGAACACGACGGGTAGTAACGGCAGACAGGCCCGAGAAGTGGGCTGATCGTCCACTGATACAGCTTGATAAGAGCCAGCAGCGGGTACTTCATCGCGCGCCCCCTCCCAGCAGCCGCTGCAGAGCGGCGTCCAGGTCTCGGGCCAGCTGTTCATGGCCGGCGTCGCCCGCTCCGGGCAACGCTCGTACGACAACCAGGCTACCGGGGGGCAGCAGGGCAAGCCGTTCTCGGACCAGGTGGCGAAGCTTCCGCTTCACCGCTGTGCGTACAACCGCTCCACCCACGGCTTTGCTGACAACGAAACCCGCACGCGGCGGGGGAGCATTCTCCCCAGTCACGTGCGGGTCCGTTGCACCGCTGCGTAGATGAACGACGAGTAGCGGGCGGCCGGCCCGGCGTCCTCGACGTACTGCGGTCGCGAAGTCCTCGCGCCGCCTCAGCCGATTCTCGGTAGGCAGCACGTCATGACCTGTAGGCGATCAGGCGGACAGGTTGGCGCGACCCTTGCCACGGCGGGACGCGAGAATCGCGCGGCCGGCACGGGTGCGCATACGCAGCCGGAAGCCGTGGGTCTTCGCGCGACGACGGTTGTTCGGCTGGAAGGTGCGCTTGCTCACTAGGGGGCTCCAGAAATGACTCGTGTGTTGGCGGGACATCGCCTGGCTGTCACCGTGCGCCCACGAGAGACTCGCGTAAACGCTCTAGTGCACCGCTTCACAATCACAGATCGTGATCTTTGCCCATCGGAGGCAGGCGGCAGCAGCCATCGACAACTCGACCTGGTCACGGTACGCGCGGCTACGCCATCCGGTCAAACCGGCTCCGCGACACCCCCCACTGTGCACAGGCTGTGGACAACAACTTGAACCACGCGGGTCGCCCTGACTACCGTGGCTGAGTTCCGGTCTTTTCTTCCTGCCTGCCGGTCCCCACCCATCCCGTCCCGAGAACCACACATTCGTGGGACCAGCGAGAGAGCGTGCCCTGTGGCTGACGTACCTGCCGATCTTGCCGCAGTGTGGCCACGAGTGCTGGAGCATCTCCTCGGAGAGGGCCAACAGGGCATCGAGCCGAAGGACAAACAGTGGATCGAGCGCTGCCAGCCGCTCGCCCTGGTCGCGGACACCGCGCTGCTCGCCGTCCCCAATGAATGGGGCAAACGCGTCCTCGAAGGCCGGCTCGCGCCGCTCATCAGCGAGACGCTGAGCCGCGAATGCGGCCGCCCGATCCGCATCGCGATCACCGTCGACGACTCCGCGGGCGAGCCTCCGAGCCCTCCCGCGCCTCCGATGCACCAGTCCCAGCAGCACCGCTACCAGGGACCGCAGCACGACGAGCGGCAGCACAACGACGCGTACGACGGATACGGGCACCGGCCCTCCGACGACGGCATGCCGACCGCCCGGCCGGCCTACCCCGACTACCAGCAGCAGCGCCCCGACCCCGGCGCGTGGCCGCGCACCCAGGAGGACCTCTCCTGGCAGCAGCCCCGGCTCGGCGGATTCCAGGACCGCGAGGCTCCCGCGGAACAGTGGCGCGAGCCGTACGCCGGCGGCCGCCCCCAGCAGCCGCAGCACGACTACCGTCCGCAGCCGCCCGAACGCCAGGGTTACGAGCAGCAGCGCCCCGACCACCGCGACATGCAGGAGCCCCAACCGCAGCACCGGCAGGGCGGCGCCGGCACCGGACGGCCCGGCGGCATCTCCGGACCGATGGGCTCGCAGCCCGCTCCCACGCCCGGCCCCGGCGAACCGGCGGCCCGGCTGAATCCGAAGTACCTCTTCGACACCTTCGTCATCGGCGCGTCCAACCGGTTCGCGCACGCCGCGGCGGTCGCGGTCGCCGAAGCCCCCGCCAAGGCGTACAACCCGCTCTTCATCTACGGGGAGTCCGGGCTCGGCAAGACCCACCTGCTGCATGCGATCGGTCACTACGCCCGCAGCCTCTACCCGGGCACCCGGGTGCGGTACGTGAGCTCCGAGGAGTTCACCAACGAGTTCATCAACTCGATCCGCGACGGCAAGGGCGACACCTTCCGCAAGCGCTACCGGGATGTGGACATCCTGCTCGTCGACGACATCCAGTTCCTGGCGAGCAAGGAGTCGACGCAGGAGGAGTTCTTCCACACCTTCAATACGCTCCACAACGCCAACAAGCAGATCGTGCTGTCCTCCGACCGGCCGCCCAAGCAGCTGGTGACCCTGGAGGACCGGTTGCGGAACCGTTTCGAGTGGGGTCTGACCACCGACGTGCAGCCGCCGGAGCTGGAGACGCGGATCGCGATCCTCCGCAAGAAGGCGGTGCAGGAGCAGCTCAATGCCCCGCCGGAGGTGTTGGAGTTCATCGCCTCCCGTATCTCCCGGAACATCAGGGAGCTGGAGGGGGCGCTGATCCGGGTCACGGCCTTCGCCAGTCTCAACCGTCAGCCGGTGGACCTCGGGCTGACCGAGCACGTGCTGAAGGACCTGATCCCGGGTGGCGAGGACTCGGCTCCGGAGATCACGGCGACGGCCATCATGGCCTCGACCGCGGACTACTTCGGCCTCACGGTGGACGATCTCTGCGGAACCTCGCGCAGCCGTGTGCTGGTGACGGCCCGACAGATCGCCATGTACCTCTGCCGGGAGCTCACGGATCTCTCACTGCCCAAGATCGGTGCGCAGTTCGGCGGCCGCGACCATACGACGGTGATGCACGCCGACCGGAAGATCCGAGCACTGATGGCGGAACGGCGCTCCATCTACAACCAGGTCACCGAGCTCACCAACCGCATCAAGAACGGCTGACGGACCGCCGCACCTGCGCCGACGCCGGTCGGCACCCGGGTCGCCACGCACCTCGACAGCTGCTCCCGTACGCGCCGCAAGGGCGCCCGAAGATCCCTCACAGGGTCCCTCGGGCGCCCTTTTCGTTGCCTGGAAACCGCCCGGAGGGCGTCCTGAAAGCCGCCCGGAGGCCGTCCTGGAACCGCCCGGAAGCCGCACCGGAACCGCCCGGAAGCCGTCGGAAGGCCCTCGGAGACCGTCCGGAAGCCCCTCGGAGACCGCTCAAGGTCCCCTGGAGACCGCCCGAATGCCGTCCGAACGCCTCCCGGGGACCTCCCATCGCCCGCCCCGGACCCCGCTGCCAACGCTCCGACGCCACCGCGGTGTTCGAATACCTGCCGTCGGCCGTCCGTTCTCCACAGATCTGGGGAGTTTTCCCCCTCCACAGCCTGGGGATCCGGAAGTTGTCCATATTGCTTCCACAGGGCCGACTGCCGATACTCCATCAGGCCAGGTCAAGGGCCTGGGGATTTGTGGTCAACAATGATCCACAGCCTGTGGACAAACTATTCGTCCACAGGAGGCGGATGATGTTGTCCACCGGCGACCCACAGGTCGAGCCGTGTTGTCCCCAGCTCCCTGCTGCTTCTCCACACCTCTGTCCACTGTTCGGCAACAGGGCACCGCCTTTCACCGCGCCGAGTGAAAGGCGTCACACCAAGAGGGTCGGTTGGGCTGTGGGGAACCTGGGTAAAGCTGGGGACAGCCCTGGGGAGAAACCCCCCTGTCCTGTGCATCGGGTGTGCAGAACTTTCCTGTGTCCACAGAAGCGCCGTGTTGTCCACCGGTGCCACCCACAGGGTCGGTGGACAAAAAACCGGACTTGACCTGCGGAAACGACGTTATCCACGGTTTCCACAGGCCCTACTACTACTGCCACATAGAGTTAGCCCGGAATCCGCTTCGAAGTGGGGCCTGTGCACAACTCGGGGCCGGAGCGCTCCGAACCTCTTGTCGCGACTTGACCCCGAGCAGCACCGAGTGTCGGTGCCGTACGTCAGACTGGTCCCCGGCGTCCTTCCTGCCTCGTCGGCGGGAGACCCGATCAGACGACGAAGGCCAGCAGGGCGAGCGAGCAACAGCAGGAGGCGGTTCCGGTGAAGATCCGGGTGGAGCGCGATGTACTCGCGGAGGCTGTGGCCTGGGTGGCCCGTAGCCTCCCGGCCCGTCCGCCGGCGCCCGTTCTTGCGGGCCTTCTGCTGAAGGCTGAGGACGGGGTCCTCAGCTTCTCCAGCTTCGACTACGAGGTCTCGGCCCGGGTCTCGGTGGACGCCGAGGTCGAGGAGGACGGCACGGTGCTGGTCTCCGGCCGGCTGCTCGCCGACATCTGCCGCGCCCTTCCCAACCGCCCGGTGGAGATTTCCACAGACGGTGTACGGGCGACCGTGGTCTGCGGCTCCTCGCGATTCACACTCCACACCCTTCCTGTGGAGGAGTACCCGGCGCTTCCCGAGATGCCGACCGCGACGGGCACGGTCCCCGGCGAGGTCTTCGCCTCGGCCGCCGCCCAGGTCGCCATCGCCGCGGGCCGTGACGACACGCTGCCGGTGCTGACCGGTGTGCGGATCGAGATCGAGGGCGACATCGTCACCCTGGCCTCGACCGACCGCTACCGCTTCGCGGTCCGCGAGTTCCTCTGGAAGCCGGAGAACCCGGACGCCTCGGCCGTAGCCCTGGTGCCCGCCAAGACGCTGCTGGACACCGCCAAGGCCCTGACCAGCGGTGACACGGTGACCCTGGCGCTGTCCGGCTCGGGTGCCGGTGAAGGGCTGATCGGTTTCGAGGGCGCGGGCCGGCGGACGACCACGCGGCTGCTCGAAGGCGATCTGCCGAAGTACCGCACGCTCTTCCCCACGGAGTTCAACTCGGTGGCGGTCATCGAGACGGCGCCGTTCGTCGAGGCCGTCAAGCGTGTGGCTCTCGTCGCCGAGCGGAACACCCCGGTGCGGCTCAGCTTCGAGCAGGGCGTGCTGATCCTGGAGGCGGGTTCCAGCGACGACGCACAGGCTGTGGAGCGGGTCGACGCGGTGCTGGAGGGCGACGACATCTCGATCGCCTTCAACCCGACCTTCCTGCTGGACGGGCTGAGCGCGATCGACTCCCCGGTCGCCCAGCTCTCGTTCACGACGTCCACCAAGCCCGCGCTGCTCAGCGGCCGCCCGGCCGTGGATGCCGAGGCCGACGACGCGTACAAGTACCTGATCATGCCGGTCCGCCTCTCCGGCTGACCCGGTCGCAGGTCCGGTCATCGGTCCGGCCGTAGGTCCTGTCATGGCGGATCCCGACGGGCACGCTCGGCTCCGAGCATGCCCGTCGGTCCGTCCCCGGCCGGGCGTAGGCTCGTCCTTGGGTACGAATCGGCACAACGCTTAAGGAATCTCTGATGGAGCTCGGTCTCGTCGGCCTCGGCAAGATGGGCGGCAACATGCGCGAGCGCATCCGCCGCGCAGGCCACACCGTCATCGGTTACGACCGCAACCCGGACGTCTCCGATGTCCACAGCCTCGAAGAGCTTGTGGGCAAGCTGAAGGGTCCCCGGGTCGTCTGGGTGATGGTTCCGGCCGGCGCCCCGACCCAGGCCACGATCGACGAGCTCGCCGGTTTTCTCTCGCCCGGCGACATCGTCGTGGACGGCGGGAACTCCCGCTGGACCGATGACGAGAAGCACGCGGTCGAGCTGGGCATCAAGGGCATCGGCTTCGTGGACTGCGGCGTCTCCGGCGGCGTCTGGGGCCTGGAGAACGGCTACGCGCTGATGTACGGCGGCGACGCCGAGAACGTGGCGAAGGTCCAGCCGGTCTTCGACGCGCTGAAGCCCGAGGGCGACTTCGGTTCCGTGCACGCGGGCAAGGTCGGCGCCGGCCACTTCGCGAAGATGGTCCACAACGGCATCGAGTACGCCATGATGCAGGCCTACGCCGAGGGCTGGGAGCTCCTGGAGAAGGTCGACTCCGTCACCGATGTGCGCGAGGTCTTCCGCTCCTGGCAGGAGGGCACGGTCATCCGTTCCTGGCTGCTCGACCTGGCGGTCAACGCGCTGGACGACGACGAGCACCTCGACAAGCTCCGTGGCTACGCCGCCGACTCCGGTGAGGGCCGGTGGACGGTGGAGGCCGCGATCGACAACGCGGTGCCGCTGCCCGCGATCACCGCGTCGCTCTTCGCGCGTTTCGCCTCGCGCCAGGACGACTCCCCGCAGATGAAGATGATCGCCGCGCTGCGCAACCAGTTCGGTGGCCACGCGGTCGAGAACAAGAAGTAACCGCAACGGGAGGCGGGCCGGACCCAGGCGTCCGGTTCGCCCCACGAAGCACGGAGCAGGAAGCCGGGAAGGTCGGCGTACACCCATGCATGTCACGCATCTCTCGCTGGCCGACTTCCGCTCGTACGCCCGGGTCGAGGTACCTCTCGAGCCGGGCGTCACCGCTTTCGTGGGGGCCAATGGCCAGGGCAAGACGAATCTGGTGGAGGCGGTCGGCTATCTCGCGACGCTCGGCAGCCACCGGGTCTCCTCCGATGCGCCGCTGGTGCGGATGGGCGCGGACCGGGCTGTCGTCCGCGCCGCCGTGACACAGGGAGAGCGTTCGCAGCTGATCGAGCTGGAGCTCAATCCCGGCAAGGCCAATCGGGCTCGTATCAATAGATCGTCACAGGTCAGACCACGTGACGTGCTGGGGATAGTACGTACGGTGCTGTTCGCGCCGGAGGATCTGGCGCTGGTCAAGGGCGATCCCGGGGAGCGCCGGCGCTTCCTCGACGAGTTGATCACGGCTCGTTCGCCGCGGATGGCGGGTGTGCGCTCGGACTACGAGCGGGTGCTGAAGCAGCGCAACACGCTGCTGAAGTCGGCGGCGATGGCGCGTCGGCACGGCGGCAGGTCGATGGATCTGTCCACGCTCGACGTGTGGGACCAGCATCTGGGCCGGGTGGGTGCGGAGCTGCTGGCGCAGCGGCTGGATCTGATCGCGACCTTGCAGCCGCTGGCGGACAAGGCGTACGGGGATGTCGCGCCGGGCGGTGGCCCGGTGGCGTTGGAGTACCGCAGCTCGGTCGGGGCGGGTGTGGAGTCCGCCCGTACCCGTGAGGAGCTGTACGAGCAGCTGATCGCCGCCCTGGTGGATGTCCGCAAGCAGGAGATCGAGCGGGGGGTGACCCTGGTCGGTCCGCACCGTGACGATCTGCTGCTGGGGCTGCGGGGGATGCCGGCCAAGGGGTACGCGAGCCACGGTGAGTCCTGGTCGTACGCGTTGGCGCTGCGGCTGGCTTCGTACGATCTGCTGCGCAGCGAGGGCAATGAGCCGGTGCTGGTGCTGGACGACGTCTTCGCGGAACTGGACGCGCGGCGCCGTGAGCGGCTGGCGGAGCTGGTGGCTCCGGGTGAGCAGGTGCTGGTGACGGCTGCGGTGGACGACGATGTTCCGGGTGTGCTGGCGGGGACGCGGTACGCGGTATCCGCGGGTGAGGTGGAGCGGCTGTGAGCGGCCGTGGCGAGGGGCTCGGGGAGCCGTCGCGGGAGCGTTCCGGCGGGGGGAGGGCTCCGGAGCCCTCGGGCGTCGATCTGGCGCGGGTGGCGTTGCGCGCGGCCAAGGAGCAGGCGCGCGCGCGTGGTGCTGCCGCGCAGCAGAAGAAGCAGGCCAGGCGGGGTGGCGGGCTGCGTTCGGGGGCGCGGGCCGATGGGCGTGATCCGTTGCCGCTGGGTTCCGCGATCAACCGTCTGATCACCGAGCGCGGCTGGGAGACGCCTGCGGCGGTGGGCGGGGTGATGGGGCGCTGGCCGCAGATCGTCGGTGAAGATCTGGCCAATCATTGTGTGCCGCTGCGGTACGACGAGGATCCGGACGAGCGGGTGCTGACGGTGCAGTGCGACTCGACGGCGTGGGCGACGCAGCTGCGGTTGCTGGCGCCTCAGCTGGTGGCCCGGCTGAACGCGGATCTGGGGCAGGGCACGGTGCGGTTGATCAAGGTGCTGGGGCCCGGTGGTCCGCGGCGCAGGTTCGGTCCGCTGCGGGCGCCGGGGAGCACCGGTCCGGGCGATACCTACGGCTGACCTGGGCTTTTCTCTGTTTCGGAGCTGTTGCAGGGCTGTTGTCGTGTTGCTCCCTTGTCTTTTCTGGGCCCTGTGCGGGCCCCGTTCCCGGTTCGGATGCGGCTCTGCCGCGGTGCTGGGCTGTCTGTGCGGGGCGCTACCCGGCGGGTCCGTTTTGTGCGGGTATGCGGTGGTTGAAACCACGCGGTGAGAATGGGGCGTCCCTCACGGTAGCGGGAGCTTGACAGGCCGAAGCGCTCAAGGCCCGCGTGAGCCTCCTGAGAGCCCTTCCTGAATATGGGGAGTCGTCAGCCGCTCATTCAGGGCGGCACATGCGTACTCAGGTACCGGCAAACCCCCATTCATGTCAGCGCTACCGGTAGACTGGTGGACAATCCCGCATCCTTGCGGGAGTCGTCGATACAAGCCGAACGACGCAGCCGCTCCCCGTTTGCCCGGAGAACGGCCTGTGCTGTGCCAGAAAGGGCGCTTCGTGGCCGATTCCGGCAACCCCAACGAGAACATTCCGTCCACACCCGGTGAGAGCGCCGAGGCTGTCGCCGCGGGCGAGGCCGTGGGCACGGGCGAGGTCACGGCCTCGTACGACGCCAGCGCGATCACCGTCCTCGAGGGTCTGGACGCGGTCCGCAAGCGACCTGGCATGTACATCGGTTCGACCGGTGAGCGCGGCCTCCACCACCTCGTGCAAGAGGTCGTGGACAACTCGGTCGACGAGGCGATGGCCGGGCACGCGGACACGATCGACGTCACGATCCTCGTCGACGGCGGGGTCCGCGTGATCGACAACGGCCGCGGTATCCCGGTCGGCATCGTGCCGTCGGAGAAGAAGCCCGCGGTCGAGGTCGTGCTGACGGTGCTGCATGCCGGCGGCAAGTTCGGCGGCGGCGGTTACGCCGTCTCCGGTGGTCTGCACGGTGTCGGTGTCTCCGTGGTCAACGCGCTGTCGTCGCGGGTCTCGGTCGAGGTCCGGACGGACGGTTACCGCTGGACCCAGGACTACAAGCTCGGTGTGCCCACCGCTCCGTTGGCCCGCAACGAGGCCACCGACGAGACGGGGACGTCCGTCACCTTCTGGGCCGACGGGGACATCTTCGAGACGACCGAGTACTCCTTCGAGACCTTGTCGCGCCGCTTCCAGGAGATGGCGTTCCTCAACAAGGGCCTGACGATCAAGCTCACCGACGAGCGCGAGTCGGCGAAGGCGACGCTGGGCGCGGATGTTGCCGAGGTGGCCGAGGTCGCCGAGGCGGAGCAGGCCCGCACGGTCACGTACCACTACGAGGGCGGCATCGTCGACTTCGTGAAGTACCTCAACTCCCGCAAGGGCGATGTCATCCACCAGTCGGTGATCGACATCGAGGCCGAGGACAAGGAGCGTCTCCTCTCGGCCGAGATCGCCATGCAGTGGAACACGCAGTACAGCGAGGGGGTCTACTCCTTCGCGAACACGATCCACACGCATGAGGGCGGTACACACGAGGAAGGTTTCCGCGCCGCGCTGACCACGCTGGTCAACAAGTACGCGCGCGAGAAGAAGTTGCTGCGCGAGAAGGACGACAACCTCACGGGTGACGACATCCGCGAGGGTCTGACGGCGATCATCTCGGTGAAGCTGGGCGAGCCGCAGTTCGAGGGCCAGACGAAGACCAAGCTGGGCAACACCGAGGCGAAGACCTTCGTCCAGAAGGTCGTCCACGAGCAGCTCACGGACTGGTTCGACCGCAATCCGAACGAGGCGGCCGACATCATCCGCAAGGGCATCGCGGCGGCCACGGCCCGTGTCGCGGCCCGCAAGGCGCGTGACCTGACCCGTCGCAAGGGGCTCCTGGAGAGCGCCTCGCTGCCGGGCAAGCTCAGCGACTGCCAGTCCAACGACCCGACGAAGTGCGAGATCTTCATCGTCGAGGGTGACTCCGCCGGTGGTTCGGCGAAGTCCGGCCGTAATCCGATGTACCAGGCGATCCTGCCGATCCGCGGCAAGATCCTGAACGTCGAGAAGGCCCGGGTCGACAAGATCCTGCAGAACACCGAGGTCCAGGCGCTGATCTCGGCCTTCGGCACCGGGGTCCACGAGGACTTCGACATCGAGAAGCTGCGCTATCACAAGATCATCCTGATGGCGGACGCCGATGTCGACGGTCAGCACATCAACACCCTGCTGCTGACGTTCCTCTTCCGCTTCATGCGTCCGCTGGTCGAGGCCGGGCACGTGTATCTCTCCCGCCCGCCGCTCTACAAGATCAAGTGGGGCCGGGACGACTTCGAGTACGCGTACTCGGACCGGGAGCGCGACGCCCTGGTCGAGCTGGGCAAGCAGAACGGCAAGCGGATCAAGGAAGACTCGATCCAGCGCTTCAAGGGTCTCGGCGAGATGAACGCCGAGGAGCTGCGCGTCACCACGATGGACGTCGACCACCGGGTTCTCGGCCAGGTCACGCTGGACGACGCGGCGCAGGCCGACGACCTCTTCTCGGTGCTGATGGGCGAGGACGTCGAGGCGCGGCGCTCGTTCATCCAGCGCAACGCCAAGGACGTCCGCTTCCTCGACATCTGAGTCGGCCGTACCAGCAAGCCGCCGCTCGAAAGGACTTTGACCAGCAATGGCCGACGAGAACACCCCTGTGACACCTGAAGAGGAGCCCGCCGCCGGTGTGGGCATGCGTGTCGAGCCCGTCGGGCTCGAGACGGAGATGCAGCGCTCCTACCTCGACTACGCGATGTCCGTCATCGTCTCGCGTGCGCTGCCGGACGTGCGGGACGGTCTCAAGCCCGTGCACCGCCGGGTGCTGTACGCGATGTACGACGGCGGCTACCGGCCCGAGAAGGGCTTCTACAAGTGTGCCCGTGTCGTCGGTGACGTCATGGGTACATACCACCCGCACGGTGACTCCTCGATCTATGACGCGCTGGTGCGACTGGCGCAGCACTGGTCGATGCGCATGCCGCTGGTGGACTCCAACGGCAACTTCGGTTCTCCGGGCAACGACCCGGCCGCCGCCATGCGGTACACCGAGTGCAAGATGATGCCGCTGTCCATGGAGATGGTCCGGGACATCGACGAGGAGACCGTCGACTTCCAGGACAACTACGACGGCCGCAACCAGGAGCCGACGGTTCTGCCGGCGCGGTTCCCGAACCTGCTGGTCAACGGTTCGGCGGGCATCGCGGTCGGTATGGCGACCAACATCCCGCCGCACAACCTGCGCGAGGTCGCGGCCGGTGCGCAGTGGTACCTGGAGCACCCGGAGGCCTCGCAGGAGGAGCTCCTGGAAGCGCTGATCGAGCGGATCAAGGGCCCGGACTTCCCGACGGGCGCGCTCGTCGTGGGCCGCAAGGGCATCGAGGAGGCGTACCGCACCGGCCGTGGCTCGATCACGATGCGCGCGGTCGTCGCGGTCGAGGAGATCCAGAACCGGCAGTGCCTGGTCGTCACGGAGCTTCCGTACCAGACCAACCCCGACAACCTGGCGCAGAAGATCGCCGACCTGGTGAAGGACGGCAAGGTCGGCGGGATCGCGGACGTCCGTGACGAGACCTCGTCGCGTACGGGGCAGCGTCTGGTCGTCGTGCTGAAGCGGGACGCGGTCGCCAAGGTCGTTCTGAACAACCTGTACAAGCACACCGATCTGCAGACCAACTTCGGCGCCAACATGCTGGCGCTGGTCGACGGTGTGCCGCGCACCCTCTCGATCGACGCGTTCATCCGCCACTGGGTGACGCACCAGATCGAGGTCATCGTCCGGCGTACGAAGTTCCGTCTGCGCAAGGCGGAGGAGCGGGCGCACATCCTGCGTGGCCTGCTCAAGGCGCTGAACGCGATCGACGAGGTCATCGCGCTCATCCGACGCAGCCAGACGGTCGAGGTGGCGCGCGAGGGCCTGATGGGCCTGCTGGAGATCGACGAGATCCAGGCGAACGCGATCCTGGAGATGCAGCTGCGCCGGCTGGCCGCGCTGGAGCACCAGAAGATCACGGCCGAGCACGACGAGCTCCAGGCGAAGATCAACGAGTACAACGCGATCCTGGTGTCGCCGGAGCGGCAGCGGAAGATCGTCAGCGAGGAGCTGGCGGCGATCGTCGACAAGTTCGGCGACGACCGGCGTTCCAAGCTGGTGCCCTTCGACGGTGACATGTCCATCGAGGACCTGATCGCCGAGGAGGACATCGTCGTCACGATCTCGCGCGGCGGCTATGTGAAGCGCACGAAGACGGACGACTACCGCTCGCAGAAGCGCGGCGGCAAGGGCGTGCGCGGTACGAAGCTCAAGGAAGACGACATCGTCGACCACTTCTTCGTGTCGACGACGCACCACTGGCTGCTGTTCTTCACGAACAAGGGCCGGGTGTACCGGGCGAAGGCGTACGAGCTCCCGGACGCCGGCCGTGACGCCCGTGGTCAGCACGTCGCCAATCTGCTGGCCTTCCAGCCGGACGAGCAGATCGCCCAGATCCTGGCGATCCGTGACTACGAGGCCGCGCCCTATCTGATCCTGGCCACGAAGGGCGGTCTGGTGAAGAAGACCGCGCTGAAGGACTACGACTCCCCGCGTTCGGGTGGTGTCATCGCCATCAACCTCCGGGAGACGGGGGACGGCTCGGACGACGAGCTGATCGGCGCGGAGCTGGTCTCGGCCGAGGACGACCTGCTGCTCATCAGCAAGAAGGCCCAGTCGATCAGGTTCACCGCGACGGACGATGCGCTGCGCCCGATGGGCCGTGCCACCTCGGGTGTCAAGGGCATGAGTTTCCGCGAGGGAGACGAACTGCTCTCGATGAATGTTGTCCGGCCGGGTACGTTCGTGTTCACTGCCACCGACGGTGGGTACGCGAAGCGGACTCCTGTCGACGAGTACCGGGTTCAGGGCCGTGGCGGTCTGGGCATCAAGGCTGCCAAGATCGTGGAGGACCGGGGCTCGCTGGTCGGCGCGCTGGTGGTCGAGGAGACGGATGAGATCCTTGCCATCACGCTCGGCGGTGGTGTGATTCGTACGCGAGTCAATGAAGTCAGGGAGACGGGCCGTGACACCATGGGCGTCCAACTGATCAATCTGGGCAAGCGCGATGCCGTCGTCGGTATTGCCCGTAACGCCGAAGCCGGTCGTGAGGCCGAAGAGGTCGAGGGGTCCGAGGACGCCGAGGCCGCGACGGCGGAGGGTGCCGAGAGCACGGTCGAGGGCAATGTCGAAGGCACCTCGCCTTCGGCCGGGGAGCACGAGGAGTAGAGCGTGAGTGGAGCCACGGGCGCCGGTTCGGCCGCTTCCGGAGCAGGAGCGAACGGTGCCCGTGGCCCTGCCACGGACTCCCAAGGGGGCACTGTGACGGACACCCGGGGGCCTCAGCCCCAGTACGAGGGCTATGCGACCGGGCCGTTGCCCGGTGAGCGCGAGCCCGCACCGGGGCAGGCGAGCGGGCCGTACCACCCGCCGCAGGCGTATCCCTCGCCCGCCGGCGGGACCCAGGGCGGTGCGCAGGGCGTCGGCGCCGCGCAGGCGGCCCGGCGGCCGCGGACGGGGGCGCGGACGACTCCGCGTACCCGCAAGGCGCGGCTGCGGGTGGCCAAGGCCGATCCGTGGTCGGTGATGAAGGTCAGCTTCCTGCTCTCCATCGCGCTCGGCATCTGCACGGTGGTGGCTTCCGCGGTGCTGTGGATGGTGATGGACGCGATGGGCGTCTTCGAGACCGTGGGCGGAACGATCAGCGAGGCCACCGGGTCGAACGACAGCAACGGCTTCGATCTCCAGTCGTTCCTGTCGCTGCCGAGGGTTCTCATCTTCACCTCGGTCATCGCGGTGATCGACGTGGTTCTGGCGACCGCGCTGGCGACGCTGGGCTCCTTCATCTACAACTTGTCGGCGGGTTTCGTGGGCGGTATCGAGCTCACGCTGGCCGAGGACGAGTAGGACGCCGGGTATCGATTTTGGGACTGGCCCCGACGTGCGCTAATCTTCAGAAGTCAGCGCACAGCGCGGCGGGGCTATAGCTCAGTTGGTTAGAGCGCATCCCTGATAAGGATGAGGCCACAGGTTCAAATCCTGTTAGCCCCACCAGCACGAAGGCCCCTCACCGGAAACGGTGGGGGGCCTTCGGCATGTACGGCTGATGCATGCGGCTGACGTGTACGGCTGGCGTGTGCGGCCGGCGTCAGTAGGTTGGCCGCATGTCTTCCGTACTTGTTGTCGGTTACGACCCACAGGCACTGCCCGGCGTCGACGCGGAGGTCGTTCGCGCGACCCTCGCCGAGGAGGTGAGGCGGTTCGGCGAGCTCGGCATCGAAGCGGCCATGACGCTGGTCGTCTTCGACGAGTCGGCCGAACCCGCGATCGTCGCGTCGCTGGTCGAGCGTCCGTGGGACGTGGTCGTCGTCGGGGGCGGGATCCGCAAGACCGAGCAGCTGTTCCCCCTCTTCGAGCGGATCGTGAATCTGATCCGCCGCCATGCGCCCGGCGCCGCCATCGCGTTCAACACCAACGCGGGGGACAGCGTCGAGGCGGCGCAACGCTGGCTCCAGTAGGCGGGAGAGCCGCTGGAGGGCACGGAGAAGCCCCCGTCCGGTGTGAACCGATCCGGGGGCTCAGTGCGTCATTTGAGCGGCTCTCAGGGCGGAAGGAGGGACACGTCCCCCGCCGGGGCCCCGTGGGGGCTGCGGGCGGCGTTCCTGGTGTCCGTGGCCGTGTTGTCGACGGACAGATGACGGGTCGCGGGTGAGGAGCCGTGCGCCTCGGCGCGGATACGCTGCTTCATCGTGGGTGGCAGCGCCCTGTCACGCGGAAGGGTCCATCGCACCGACTGGGTGGTCGCGGTTGCCGCGGTCGCACCCATGTGCTCCTGGGTCGTGGCGGTCGGCTCCGTGGCGCTCTGCTCCGTGGCCGCCGCCGGGGTGCTCATGAGCCCCAGCGCGGCGAGCAGTGCGAAGAAGGCGGTGACGAAGGCGGTCCAGATGCTCTTGGGCTTGAAGGTGCTCATGGCCCCTCGCTTTCGGGTGGTCTGGTTTGCTTACCTTTCTGATGATGTGGATGTGGCTCGCGATTTCATGGACCGACGCCACCGATCCGCCGATCTTCGGATGAACACCACTCGTATGGTTCAACCGGTCCTGACGGGCTTGTTCCGGACCGCGGGACGGGGCCGGATCCGCCGGGCGGAACGATCCTCGGACGATCGCTTTTCCCCGGGCGCCAGTTGGGTCGCAGGCAGGTCACCGGTTGATATCGGCCGGTGTGTATAGTCGGGCGGCAGAAGTCCCCTACGTCAAGGAAAGACGAGGTCGCGCGGTGAAGAAGCTTCTCCTGGTCGCACTGGCCGCCATCGGCGGGCTCCTCGTGTACCGCCAGATCCAGGCGGATCGCGCCGAGCAGGATCTGTGGACGGAGGCGACTGACTCCGTGCCCGCAGGTTCGGGTGTGTGAGACAGAACAGCCTGATTGCGGGCCCCGGTCGCTGAGCGGCCGGGGCTTCGTGCTGTTGCGGGACCGTGACGGCCGTGCTCTTGAGTTCACCCGAGCAAATCAATACGTTGCTTGAGCAAAACAGCCGGGTTTTGGTCAAGGGGGCACGGGTGAAGGCACGGGACCACCACCGCCGTACCGCAGGCGCGGGGGCATGGATCGGCGGGGCGCTGCTCGCCCTGGTGGCGGGCGCGATGCCGGCCGTGGCGACGCCCGCGGACACTGCGCCCGGAGCATCCGGAGCCGGCTCGAACGGCAGCCTGGTCATGGTCCTCGACTCGTCCGGCTCCATGGCGGACGACGACGGGACGGGGCACACCCGGATGGAGAGTGCCCGTACGGCCGTCGGGACCGTCGTCGACGGCCTTCCCGACGGGTATCCGACCGGACTGCGGGTGTACGGCGCCGACCGCGCCCGGGGCTGCGTGGACACCAGGCTGGTGAGGCCGGTGCGCGGGCTCGACCGGGCGGCCGTGAAGCGCGCCGTGGCGGCCGTACGGCCCAGGGGCGACACTCCCATCGGCCTGTCGCTACGGAAGGCCGCCGAGGACCTTCCGCGGCCGTTGGGCGGCGCCATCGGTACGCGCACGATCCTGCTGGTCTCCGACGGCGAGGACAACTGTGGTACGCCACGGCCCTGCGAGGTCGCCGAGCAGCTCGGCAAGGAGGAGATCGGGCTGCGGATCGACACCGTGGGCTTCCAGGTGAAGGGCGCGGCCCGCGAGCAGCTCGAATGCGTCGCGGCGGCGGGCAACGGCCGCTACTACGACGCACCGGACGCCGATTCGCTGGCCAGGCAGTTGCAGCGGGCGTCCCAACTCTCCGCGGACGGCTACCGGTTCCGGGGCGAGCGGATCGCGGGCACGGCGACGAGCGCGGGGGCGCCCGTGCTCGTCGACGGGCAGTATCTCGACACCATCGGGCCGGGTGAGAAGCGGTACTACGCCGTAGACCTGGACGCCGCCTCGACGGCGAACTTCTCGGCCACGGCCGTGCCGCAGCCCGGGGCGGCCGTCGACACCTTCGACGCGCTGCGCACCGGCATCGCGTACGGCACCGGCGGTTCCTGCGGGTCGGAGACCGCGCACTTCTCCCAGAAGGAGGGCGCGACCCCGCTGACCTCGGCGATCGCCCGTATCCCCACCGCGCGGGGCACCGGTCCCTGCGACCGGGCGGGGCGGTACTGGCTGGTGGTCGAGCGGGAGAGCAAGAAGGGCTCCGACGCGGCGCGTTGGCCGCTCGAGCTCGTCCACGGGGTGGAGGCGCCGCTGGCGAAGGGCGTCACGCCCGCGCAGTCGCAGCCGGAGTACGGCAAGGGCGGCGAGGACGCCGTGCCTCCTTCCGGCGACCCCCGCGACGTACGGGGCGGCACCGGCTTCAACGATGCCGAGAGGATCACCCCGGGCGTGTGGCGCGACCGGATCCTCCCGTCGCAGACCCTCTGGTACAAGGTCCCGGCCGGCTGGGGCCAGCAGGTGTGCTACGACGTGGAGTTCGCGAACGAGCCCACGGTGGAGCGCGGCGGACCCACGTACTCGTACGGGGCGACGCAGCTGTTCACGCCCGCTCGGTTCCCGCTCACCGGAGGCGGCGAGTTCACCCCGACGACCCTGTACAGCGGTCGTCCCTCGGCGGTCCGGATGGGCGGCGTGCCGGTCGCCTGGACCAATCGCTACGAGAACGGCACCCATGTCCGGCCCGTCCACGCCGGGGGCGACTTCTACATCTCGGTGACGCTGGGGGCGCGGGCCGCGGACATCGCGGAGAACCCGCAGATCGGAGTGGTGCTGCGGGTGTCGGTCCTCGGCGACGAGCTGGCCGGCCCCGAGCACCATGCTCCCGCCGCCACCAAGAAGGCGGACAAGAAGGGCAATTCGATCAGGGTCGAAGACAGCAGCGGTACGGGCGGGGCAGGATGGACCGGCATTGCGGCCGCTGCCGGGGCGGGCGCCGTGGTGGTGGTGATCGCGGGGCTCGTGTTCGTACGCGGGCGTCGCGGGCGGGCCGCACAGACGACGAGGGGAAGCGCGTGATGAGGCAGCGCAACAGGGGCCGGGTGGCGCTGGCCGCGGTCGCGGCGATGTGCGCGGCGGCGGCGCTGCCGGGGCAGGCGTTCGCGGCCGGGGAGCCCGCCGCGTACACCTTCGACCCCGGGGCGAAGAAGGTCGTCGGCACGGAGGTCAGCACCGAGGCGTCGGCGCTGACACCCGGATCGGTCTACAAGAGCTCGATCAAGCGCGGCGAGAAGCTCTACTACCGCCTCAACCTCGACGCGAGGACGAACGCGTACGTCTCGGCGGTGGCCGTGCCCAGGGGCGGCGGCCAGGTCGCCTACGGGGACGGCATCACGGTCAGCATCCGCGACAGCACGGACATGCAGTGCAGTTCGCAGGACGCGCGGTTCGAGTCGGCGGAGTTCCCGCGTCCGATCGCCACGTACGCCTACCGGATCATGCAGAAGGACAGCAGCACCTGCCAGGAGGCCGGTACGTACAACGTCCTGATCGAGCGGGAGAGCAAGGAGACCTCGGCGCCCGACGAGTGGGACCTGGAGCTGCGCTACGAGTCCGAGCCGCAGCTGAAGTCGGCCGGTTCGATGCCGACCGACGCGCCGGAGAACTGGCCGTCCGCCTCGCCCACGCCGCCCACGACCGCCCCGCAGAAGCGGTCGGGCGGCACCAGCTACTACGACGCGACCGGTCTGGAGACCGGCGAGTGGCAGGAAAAGGGCGGCATCAAGCCGGGGCAGACCCTCTTCTACCGGGTGCCGGTGGACTGGGGCCAGCAGATCTTCGCCACCGCGGACCTGAGCAACAACAAGGCCTCGGACGAATTCATCGGCAACGCGCTCGCGATGTCCCTGGACAATCCGGTGCACGGACACGTCGATTCTGCGACGCCGCTGTCGTACTCCGGCAAGCCCGCGTCCGTGTCGCTGGATCCGCTGCCCCCGGTGGCGTACGAGAACCGCTACGACTCCACCAGCAGCGTCAGCGCGATGCGATTCGCCGGCTGGTACTACCTGTCGGTGACGCTCAGCCCGGCGATCGCGAAGTCGTACGGCGACAAGGCGATTCCGCTGACCCTCAAGGTCAAGGTCGAGGGGAAGGCGCGGAATTCGCCGTACACGGGGGACGCCGGGGCCTTCTCGGTCACGCAGGACGACAAGGACATGGCGAAGAGCGGCCAGAGCGGCCCGCAGGCGGCCAGGAGCGGCACGATGAAGACGGTCGGCGCGGCCGGGATCGGCGCGGGTTCGGTGCTGGTGCTCGGGCTCGGGGTGTGGACGCTGCTGGCCCGGCGCCGCGCGAGCACCGCCCCGGCGGGACCGTCCGGCGGCGAGCAGCCGTACGGAGGCCCGCCGCAGGCCTGGTAGCCGGGCCGGAACCCGAGCCCCGTGCAGCAGGGGGCTCGGGGGACCGGGCTCAGCTCTGGGTCAGTGCCCAGATGCCCACCGCGAAACAGATCAGCGCCACCAGCAGCACCGGGACCGCCACCTTCGGGGACGGTCCCGGACGTCTCTGCGGGGCGCGCGCCGGAGCGACCGCCGGAGCGGCCGCCGGGCCGTGCGGGGGAACCTCCGCGCCGGGCGCGGGAGTCCGCGGCTGCCCGACGGTGTACGCACGGGTGAGAGCCGGTTCGTGCTGCACGGCGGACGTGGGCGCCTGTGAGGGATCCGGCGCGGGAGCGGGGACGGGAGCGGTGTACGGGGACGCCGCGTGCGCCGTGTGCGCCGGGAGTGGAGAGTGTGGCGTGACCGGCTGAGGCTGCTGGGGCGACGGCGCGGCCTGCTGCGGAGGCGGCGGGAGGTGGAAGCTGCCCGTCTCCGACATCGGCACCGGCGGCTGGGTGTACGGCTGCTGCACGGGCTGCTGGGCCGCCGCCTGTTCCGGCTGTCCCGGCTGTCCCGGTTGGGCGTCCTGGGCGTTCCGCGTGTTCTGCGCGTTCTGAACGGGGGCTGTGATCGGTCCCGAGGGGCCGAACCCGGGGGGCAGCGGCCCGATTTGATCGAAGACCTCGACCGGCTCGTCCTCGGCTCCGGGCTCCGGCAGCATCTCGACCGCGGCCGTCAGCGCCTTGCGCGCACCCGTGGCCGTACGGAACCGGGCCTGCGGATCCGGCTGCAGCAGCCCCGCGAGGACCTGCCACAACGGCTCGGGGATCCCCTCCGGTGCGGCGGGCGTGCCGTACGAGGCGAAGTGCTCGACGATCGCCTGCGCGTCGGGCTTCTTGCCCTGGAGCAGATACAGCGCGACGAGCCCGACCGCGAACAGGTCCGCGGGGAAATCGGGTTCCGCGCCCATCATTTGCTCCGGCGCGAAATAACCGGGCGTTCCCACCACGTAGTTGGTCTCGGTGAGGCGCGGCTCTCCCTTGCGCATGGAGATACCGAAGTCGGACAGCCGCAGATGCGGTCGTCCGGTACCGGTCGCCTCCATCAGGATGTTGGCCGGCTTGATGTCCCGGTGCACCACGCCCTCCGCATGCACCGTGGACAGCCCCGACAGCAACTGGTCGAGGAGCGTGCAGACGAAACGGGGCGGCAACGGTCCGTAGTCGCCGATGACATGCGCCAGCGAACCGCCGCTCACCAGATCCATGGTGAACAGGACCTTGTCGTCGTCCGCCGCCCAACTGGCGGGCGCGAGCACATGCGGATGCTCGATCCGCAGCGCCTGCTCGCGGACGAAGCGCAACAGCGTGTGCGCGTCGCTCTGCTGGAGGACCTTGGCCGCCACATAGCGGCGGCGCCGGTGGTCCCAGGCCCGCCAGACGGCGCCGACCCCACCACGTCCGATCGGATCGATCAGTTCGTACCGACCGGCGAAGACCTCACCCATTGTGCTGCGCCCGCTCCCAGTTCCTATTTCGGTCCACGGCGTTCCTGTTTCGGCCCACGGCCGGCTTCGGGGGTGGTGCCCGGCCCGATCCAGACGAAAGCTAGCCCTGGTGTCCCTCGTAGTGCGCCACTGCGTCCGCGGTGCGCCCTGCGCCGTACACCCGGAGGAACTCTGCCAGTTCCGGGTGGGTCGGGGCGAGGGAGTCGGCGGCATCGATGATGTCACCGGCGGCCGCGACCGACCGCAGCAGCGACTGGATCTCGCGGACCACGCGCCGGACGGTGGGGGCGCCGCCGGTGGTCGAGGTCTGGCCGGTGCCGGTGAGGACGGAGCCGCCCTGGGACTTCTTGATCTCTTCCATGCGGTCGGTGGCCTCGCCCGCGCTGACGCTGCCGTCCGCGACCTGTCCGGCCAACTCCTGGAGCGCCTGGACGCGCTGGACGACCGCGGGGTTGCCGATCTTCGCCCGCTGGCCGCTCATCAGCTGGGAGAGCATGGGGGCGGACAGCCCGAGGACGGCGGCGAGCCGGGCCTGGTTCAGGCCGAGATCATCGATCAGCCGGCGGAAGAGCGCACCGAGAGGCTCCCCGTACCAACTGCGCTGAAGCTCTCTGGCCCTTGCCGTTGCCTCTTGCTGCGCTGCGTCCATGGCGTCTCCCCTTCGCTGCGGCTTCGCTGCTGCGAACCTCGTCGAGCATCTTACGGAGAGTGGTCGCCGACCGGGAGCCCCATCTTTTTGCAGGATTCCGGGGAGTACCCGGTACTCTGGTCTGCGGCGGTGACCAGGACGCTGAAGCGTCTGGGGCTGTCCGTTTTTCGGGGCCTTAGCTCAGTTGGTAGAGCGCTGCCTTTGCAAGGCAGATGTCAGGAGTTCGAATCTCCTAGGCTCCACCCATCAACCCCCTCTGACCGGCATGAACGCGGTCGGAGGGGGTTTTGCGTGCTGCCATGCGCTGTGCGCCGTGCGCCGTGCGGGCATGGCGGGGCAGCGAGGGCAGCGGCCGGGCAGCTGGGGGCAACGACCGGGCGGCGGGGAAAACGGAACCCGCGCCGGGAGACCACGATGTCTTCCGGCGCGGGTTCGTCGTTCGAGGACCGGCTCAGCGGCGGTCGTCCGGTCCGGTGCCGTCCACACCCTCCGGGCCGTCCGACCCGTCGGTCTCCGACTCGGCCTGCTTGGCCCGGAGCTCGGGGTCCAGCGGAGCCGGGCCGCTGCCGTCGACCGAGGTCAGCGGCGCACGGTCGGAGACCTCCGTGGCAGCGGGCGGTTCGACCAGCCAGTCGGGGTTGGCCTGCTTGTCCCACCACCGCCAGGCGGCGTAGGCGCCGCCCGCCACGATGCCGACCACGACGAGCCCCTTGAGCAGCCGCCCGGCCTTCGCCCGCCGCTCGTGCTTCCTGGCCAGCTGCCGGATCTCCGCCGCCGTGACCTGCCCGCGCAGTGCGGCCAGCGCGGCGGCGCTGCGGGCCGAGGCCTCCTCGGCCACGGGCTGGGCGACGGCCATCGCGTGCTCGACCCGCGGCACCGTGTAGTCCGCGGCGGTACGGGCTGCCCGGCGGGTGCGGCGCGCGGCGCGCCGGCCGACCTCGTCGACCTTGGGCGGCACATGGGTGAGGGCCAGTTCGATACGTGGTGCCAGATGCGCGTCGTATTGGACGCGGGCTTGCTGGGCCGCCTTGGACACCTTCGGCGCGAGCCGCGTGCGGGCCTCGTACGCAAGATGTGCGGCCTGGTCCTTGGCCGTGTCGGCGTAGGGCGCCACCACTTCCGCGGCGTGCTGCACGCTGTCCTTCGCCGAGTCGGTTGCGGCGCGCACGCTGTCGATGCGGGTCACGGGATCCTCCTCCTTGGTGGCGGGTAGACACTCCGCCTTTCCACCCATTTCGAGATCATGCCTGCCGGAGTCCCGTATGGCATGCGGGGCGGGCATCCGGGTCATTCAGGTCATGAGTGATGCCTTCGGGCAATGCGGTGCAAGGGGAGCTTGCCGACGACAATGCCACGGTTCGCTCAAGCCCGCGCCGCTTCGTCACGCACTTGGCCGCATTTGTTCCTGCGGGGAGCGGCACGGAAGCGGACCGGCGGGGATGCGGGCGGGCGGGCGCGGACTGCGACGGCGTGCGAGGCGCGGAACGAGGCGGGGAATGGGGCAGGAATGGGGCAGGGAGGTGAGCGCCACGCCTTCGCCGGTGGCGGCCGGGCGCCGGAGCGCACGGTCCGTGCGAGGATCGGTGAGCGTCACTGAAGACTTGGTGAATGTCACTGAGACCTTGGTGAACGTCACTGAGGACTCAACATCACCGAAGACTTACGGAAGGCAGATCGTGGCCGAGGAGCTTTACGCCACCTTGAAGACCAACCAGGGCGACATCGAGATCCGGCTTCTGCCGAACCACGCGCCCAAGACGGTCAAGAACTTCGTCGAGCTCGCCAAGGGCGAGCGTGAGTGGACGCACCCCGAGACCGGTAAGAAGTCGACGGACAAGCTGTACGACGGCACCGTCTTCCACCGGGTCATCAGCGGCTTCATGATCCAGGGCGGCGACCCGCTCGGCAACGGCACCGGTGGCCCGGGGTACGAGTTCGCGGACGAGTTCCACCCCGACCTCGCCTTCACCAAGCCGTACCTGCTGGCCATGGCCAACGCCGGTCCGGGCACCAATGGCTCGCAGTTCTTCGTGACCGTTTCGCCGACTGCCTGGCTGACCGGCAAGCACACCATCTTCGGCGAGGTCACCGACTCCGCCAGCAAGAAGGTCGTGGACGCCATCGCCGCCACCCAGACCAACGCCCGCACCGACCGCCCGGTGCAGGACGTCGTGATCGAGTCGGTCGTCATCGGGACCCGTTGATCACCTGAGAGCCCGTTGATCACCTGTGGTCATCGACTGATCACACGCTGATTACCCGTTCGGGAACCAACCGCCCTGCCCGTCCGTACTGATACATAGCGGACGAGCAGGGCGGCGTTGTGCGTGCCGTGCCCGCCATGACGAGGACCGAAGGGACCGGGAAGTGATGGGACCGATGGACCAGCAGCCGCCGGGAGGCACGGACCAGTCCGCCGCCGCGGACGGCTCGCTCAGCTGCTACCGCCACCCCGGTCGCGAAGCGAACATCCGCTGCACCCGCTGCGAGCGCCCGATCTGCCCGGAGTGCATGATCTCCGCCTCGGTCGGCTTCCAGTGCCCGGACTGCGTCCGCCAGGGATCGGGTACGGGACACGGACCGGCCGCCAATCAGCCGCGCACTGTCGCGGGCGGCAGCGTCACCGCCGATCCCCGCCTCGTCACCAAGATCCTTCTCGGTATCAATGTCGCCGTGTACATCGCAGTGCTGGCGAGGGGCACCGCGCTGGTCGACGAGCTGATGCTGATCGGCCGCGCCACGACCCACTACGGCGGTCCGCTCGAAGGCGTCGCGGAGGGCCAGTGGTACCGGCTGGTGACGTCGATGTTCCTGCACCAGGAGGTGTGGCACATCGCGTTCAACATGCTGGGGCTGTGGTGGCTGGGCGGGCCGCTGGAATCGGCGCTCGGCCGTGCCCGCTACCTCACGCTCTACATGATCTCCGGCCTGGCCGGCAGTGCCCTCACCTACTGGCTCTCCGTGCCCGTGCAGGGTTCGCTCGGAGCCTCCGGGGCGATCTTCGGGCTGCTGGGCGCCACCGCCGTGCTCCTGCGCCGGCTCAACTACGACATGCGTCCGGTCCTCGCGCTCCTCGCGGTGAACCTGGTCATCACCTTCAACCCCTGGGGCGGAATCGCCTGGCAGGCACATGTCGGCGGCCTGATCGCGGGCACGCTGATCGCGATCGGCATGGTGCACGCACCCCGCGAGCGGCGCGCGCTGGTGCAGTACGGCACCTGCGCCCTGGTCCTGGCGGCCGTGATTCTCGTGGTCGTCGCCAGAACCGCCGCGCTGACCTGAGCGGACGTGGCACCCGGGGCGGTTGTCCACAGGCGTAGTTGTCCACAGTGGGTGCCGGATCTTGTGCATTCTGTGGGAACAACTGTGCCCCTTGTCGCTGAGCTGGGTTTTTCCAGTCAGGACAAGGGGCGTGCCATCCCCCGATGGGGGAGACTGCAGTCACATCGGCGTCAACCGTCAGTGAGTTATCCACAGATCGTCTGACCTTTTCCCCCGCCTGTGGATAACGCTGTGGGTAACTCGGGGCAAGGCTTGCGGGACGAGGCCCCGCTGTGCCACCAGGAGCGCCGCGGCTCTACTTCCGCCACGGTGCTCCTGCTGCTGTGGCGCTACTTCCACTGCGTGGAGACACCGAAGCCGCCGGCGATGAAGCCGAAGCCGACGACGATGTTCCAGTTCCCCAGGTCCTTGATCGGCAGATCGCCGTCGGTCACATAGAAAACGACGATCCAGGCCAGACCGATCAGGAAGAGCGCCAGCATCACCGGCGCCACCCAGCTGCGGCTGGTCAGCTTTAGGTTGGTTGCCTGCTTCGCCGGAGGAGGCGTGAAGTCGGCCTTCTTGCGGATACGTGACTTCGGCACGAGGAACTCTCCTGTCGATGCGCTGCGTGACCGCGCAGGGAACTGTGGCTGGCGCCGGGGCGGGGCTCGAGGGGGAATACTGCCTCCCCCGGGCGTCCGTTAGCGTAGTGCTTCCCTGGCGCCGAAGGAGATAAGGGTACGTTGAGCAATTCTGCCGACTCCCCCCAAGGCCCGGTCCGGCGCACCTTCCGGCACCCGGCCCGCGTGCTCACCGCTGCCGTCTTCGCCCTCGCCGGACTGATCTTCGTCACCAGCGCCAACACGGCCAAGGGCACCAACATCCGCACCGACTCCTCGCTGCTGAAGCTCTCCGATCTCATTCAGCAGCGCAGCAACAAGAACGCCCAGCTGGACGAGACCAACGCAGCCGTGCGCGAGGACATCGACGCCCTCGTCCGGCGCGACGACGGCAGCACCAAGGCGGAGGACGCCCGGCTCAAGGAGCTGGAGCGGGCCGGCGGCACCACGAAGCTCACCGGCCGGTCGGTGAGCGTCACTCTCAATGACGCCCCGCCCAATGCCACCGCCAACCCCGGCTACCCCGATCCGCAACCCAATGACCTGGTCATTCACCAGCAGGACCTGCAGGCGGTCGTCAATGCCCTCTGGCAGGGCGGGGCCCGGGGCATCCAGGTCATGGACCAGCGGCTGATTTCCACCAGCGCGGTGCGCTGCGTCGGCAACACCCTGATCCTCCAGGGCCGGGTCTACTCCCCGCCGTACAAGATCACCGCGGTCGGCGACCCGGGCAAGCTCAAGCAGGCGCTCAACAATTCCCCGGCGATCAGCAACTACCTGCTGTACGTGAAGGCGTACGGGCTCGGCTGGAAAGTCGACGAGCACGAGGCGGTGACTCTTCCCGGCTACTCGGGCACAGTGGACCTCCACTATGCGGAGCCCGTGAAGTAGCGAGCGGCTGTGGGGAGGCCGGCCAGGTGTCGGTGCGACTGATCGTCAGGACGTTCAGCGAACTCTGCATCACCATCGGCGCCCTGATCGTGCTCTTTGTGGTGTACGTGCTGTTCTGGACCGGAGTGAAGGCGGCCGACGCGACCGAGGGGCAGATCGACTCCCTGCGCAGCCGGTGGGCACAGGGGACGGCGTCCGCACCCGCGCCGCAGGCCTCCCCGACGTCGAAGTCCTCGAAGTCCTCGAAGGAGCCTCCCGCCCCCGCCGCGTACCAGGACGGCAAGCCGTTCGCGATGTTGTACATACCCCGCTTCGGCAAGGGCTGGGAGTGGCCCGTCCTGGAGAACACCGAGGTCAAGACCTTGCAGAAGGGCCTCGGCCACTACACGGGGACCGCCCGCCTCGGTGCGAGCGGCAATTTCGCGGTGGCCGGACACCGCCGTACCTACGGGGATCCGTTCAAGGACTTCCCGAAGCTGCGCCCGGGAGACGCGGTGGTGCTGACGGACGGGACGACGTGGTTCACGTACCGCATCGACAAGAAGCCCTACCGGACGGTACCGAGCGACATCGGGGTCATCGACCCCGTCCCCCGGAAGTCCGGCTTCGACGGGCCGGGCCGCTATCTGACGCTGACCACCTGCGACCCCGAATGGGGCAGCAGCCACCGGCTGATCGCCTGGGCACACCTCGATGCCACCCAGCCTGTGACCGAAGGCAAGCCGGCAGCTTTCCACAGCTGACCCACGCTCCTGCCCCGGCCCTTTAGTCTGGTCCCGTACCGAATGGAGGGGACAGCATGTACGGCTGGATCTGGCGGCATCTGCCGGGCAACGCATGGGTGCGTGCGCTCATCTCGCTCGTGTTGGTGCTGGCTGTCGTCTACGCGCTCTTCCAGTACGTCTTCCCTTGGGCGGAACCGCTGCTTCCGTTCGGTGATGTGACGGTCGATGGCTCGACCGGGACGGAGGCCGGCCAGTGAGTGCCCGCATCCTTGTCGTGGACAACTACGACAGCTTTGTCTTCAACCTCGTCCAGTACCTCTACCAGCTCGGCGCCGAATGCGAAGTGCTGCGCAACGACGAGGTGACCACGGCACACGCCCAGGACGGCTTCGACGGCGTTCTGCTGTCGCCCGGTCCCGGCACCCCGGAGCAGGCGGGCGTCTGCGTCGAGATGGTGCGCCACTGCGCGGCGACGGGCGTCCCGGTCTTCGGGGTCTGCCTGGGCATGCAGTCGATGGCGGTGGCGTACGGCGGCGTGGTGGACCGTGCCCCGGAGCTGCTGCACGGCAAGACCTCGCCGGTGACCCATGAGGGAGCGGGGGTCTTCGCCGGCCTGCCGTCCCCCTTCACCGCGACCCGCTACCACTCGCTCGCCGCCGAACCGGACACCGTCCCGGCGGAGCTGGAGGTGACGGCGTGGACCGCCGACGGCATCATCATGGGGCTGCGCCACCGTGAACTGCCGGTGGAGGGCGTGCAGTTCCATCCGGAGTCGGTGCTGACCGAGTACGGGCATCTGATGCTGGCCAACTGGCTGGCGCAATGCGGCGACACCGGAGCCGTCGCAAGATCGGCGGGGCTCGCGCCGGTGGTGGGCAAGGCCGTCGCGTGACCACACTCCGCCCCGAACACGACGCCGGACAGGATGGCCCGTACGAGCAAGGAGCGTACGAGGCCGCAGGCGCGTTCGAGGCGGCGGTCGACCAGCTGGCGGACCCCTTGAACGATCCGCTGCCGGGGCGGCACGCCTCGCCGTGGTTCAGGGCGGGGAACCCGGCTGAGGCGGCGGAGGCGGCCGAGGCACCGGGGGCGGGGCAAGGACAGCACCGGGCCCCGGACGCGCAGGCACGGGCAGTGCCTCGGGCGCAGGAGCAAGCGCAGGCGCCACATGGGGTGCAGAGCCCCGAGGGAGCTCCGCGGGAGTGGTACGACCCCGAGGGGTTCGAACGGGACTGGTACGGGCAGCAGGCGCCCGCCCAGGCGCCCGTTCCGGAGCCCCGGGCGCAGCCCGTGCCTCTTCCCTTCCCGCTCGGCGACGAGACGGTCGGTCTGCCCCGGCTCCGGGGCGACACTCCGCCGGAGCCGGAATCGGATCTGGCCTCGAATCCGAATCCGAATCCGAATCCGAACCCGGATCCGAATGCGGCGAGCGACGTGGAGAGCTTCGCCGAACCCGAATCGGACCCCGAAGGAACCGACCCGGAACCGCGCACCGGAGGCCGTGCCGAACGGCGTCGCGTCGCCAAGGGGCGGGGGCGCCGCCGAGCCGACCAGCGGCCGGACACCGCGGCGACGGCCGCCTCACAGGCCGACAAGCCGATGTCGCGCGTCGAGGCACGGCGTGCGGCGCGCGCGGCCAAGGACAGCCCGGCCGTGGTGGCCAGCCGGGTCACCGGGGAGCTGTTCATCACGCTCGGCGTGCTGATGCTGCTGTTCGTCACCTATCAGCTGTGGTGGACGAATGTGCGCGCCGACCAGTACGCGGGCAAGGAGACGCACAAGATCCAGGACGACTGGGCGAAGGGCGACCGCAATCCCGGGGTGTTCGAAGCGGGGCAGGGATTCGCCATCATCCACATCCCCAAGCTGGACGTGGTCGCTCCGATCGCCGAGGGCATCAGCAAGGAGAAGGTCCTCGACCGGGGCATGGTGGGTCATTACGGCGATGGCGCGCTCCGTACCGCGATGCCGTCGGCCAAGCAGGGAAATTTCGCCCTGGCCGGTCACCGCAATACGCACGGCGAGCCGTTCCGCTACATCAACCGGCTGAGCCCCGGCGACCTGATCGTGGTCGAGACACAGGACGCGTACTACACGTACGAGACGACGAGGACGCTGCCGCAGACATCGCCGTCCAATGTCTCGGTGATCGATCCGGTTCCGCGCGGATCCGGGTTCACCGGGCCGGGCCGGTACATCACTCTGACGACTTGTACGCCGGAATTCACGAGTACGTACCGTTTGATCGTCTGGGGCAAGATGGTCGACGAACGACCGCGCAGCAAGGGGAAGCCCGACGCGCTCGTGGGCTGAATCATCATCACGACAGGGACGGGTGCGGTGACAGCTAGGACCGAGCACGAAGAGCGGGTCGGCGAATCCGCGCCCCCGCCCCGGCGCAGGGGCCGCCATCCCGTCGCGACCGTGATCAGTGTCTTCGGCGAACTGCTGATCACCGCGGGCCTGGTGCTGGGGCTCTTCGTCGTCTACTCCCTCTGGTGGACGAATGTGCTCGCCGATCGTGAGGCCACCAAACAGGGCCACACCGTCCGCGACCGCTGGGCGGGCGGGCCGGGCGCGCTGGACACGAAGGACGGCATCGGCTTCCTGCACGTCCCGTCGATGAAGAACGGCGAGGTGCTGGTCAAGAAGGGCACCGACACCGAGAACCTCAACAACGGCATCGCGGGCTACTACACGGACCCGGTGAAGTCGGCGCTTCCGTGGGACAAGAAGGGCAACTTCACCCTGGCCGCCCACCGTGACGGGCACGGTGCCAAGTTCCACAACATCGACAAGGTGAAGACCGGGGACGCGGTCGTCTTCGAGACCAAGGACACCTGGTACGTCTACAAGGTCTTCAAGGAGCTTCCCGAGACGTCGAAGTACAACGTCGACGTTCTGCAGGCGGTGCCGAAGGGGTCGGGCGCGAAGAAGCCCGGCCGCTACATCACGCTGACGACCTGCACGCCGGTCTACACGTCGAAGTACCGCTACATCGTGTGGGGCGAGCTGGTGCGTACGGAGAAGGTGGACAAGGACCGTACGAAGCCGGCCGAGCTGCGCTAGCCGATACGATGAGCCGGGCCCGAAGTCGCAACCAATCCTTGCGACTTCGGGCCTTCTGTCGTTCCGACCGGCTGCTCCTACTTGAGCACCTGCAGCTTCGTGCCCGCGCTCCAGGCCTCCAGGAGGCCGCGGTGCACGGCGCTGACGCCGGCCTGCATCGCGATATCGACCGTCTCGCGGGAGAACGGGCAGGTCGCCACGTACACAGCAGGGCGAAGTTCTTGCACTGGACGACCAGTCGGCGTCCGTCGGCGGTGTACGCGGTGATGTCGGCTCCGCGATCGCCGCTCCCGCCGTGGACCTCGACATCGGTGCAGTCGTCCCGGCGGAGTAGTCCGGCGATGTGCTGCTCGAACTCCCGCCAGTTCATGGCGTCCATGGCGGCCATGACCCCGACGAGCGGGCGCCGTTCCTGTGCCCGCTGGAGGCGCCGCAGCTGGACGTCGTGCCGGACGGAGCCGCCGCTCGATCTGCTGGACGTTCTCGCGGAGGCTGACGAGTTCTCGCTGCTGCTCGCCGGACGTTTCGATGAGGGCGCTGAGCATGGGGACGACGGTGGAGCCGAGGAGACGGGTGAAGCTCTCTTCGCTGAGCCGTGTGATGCGGGCGTCGAGTGACTCGATGTCGCTGTCATGCCCCGGGGCCTCCACGACGGTCGGCTGTGCCCGGAAGGTGTGCTCGAGGTCGAGCAGGTACGTACGGACACGGCGTGCGACGTCACTGTCCCGGAGCAGCATGGCGACGTTCAGGACCGTCCGCCGGAGCCAGAGAGCCATGCTCGAACGGGGCTGTGGATAACTCTCCGGATAGGAACTCAGGGTGAGTTCCTTAAATTTCTGCAGCTCAGTGCCCCGGATGACCCGCAGGCCATTCGATTCGAGCTCTTCTCCACCAGAGCGACCTCGTTGATCAGGCTCCTGGCCCTTCGCGTAGCCGGATGTACGGCCGGAGCCCAATGCCCCGCCCCGTCCCTCCCCGTCCCGCCCCGCCTGATCAACGAATCACCACATATGAAGACGCGATCGGTTTACGACCGCATGCGCGGTATGCAACGGATCTGTGGTGGCGGGCACAGCAAAGGGCCCCGGTCGCCGTGTGGCGGCCGGGGCCCGATGGGGCGGTGTGTCCGGGTCAGTGGCGTGAGTCGGACAGGCCGCCGAAGATGTTGCCGTTTCCGCCGCCTGGCATGGTCTGGACGTTGACCGCGCTGTTCTTGTCGACCTGCTGACCCGCGTTGGGCTGGAAGGCGACGACCTTCGCGTTGTCGTCGTTCGGCCCCTGTACCTGGCCGAGCTGCAGACCCGCCCCGGCGAGCAGGGCCTTTGCCTCCGCGAGTGTCTTGCCCTGCAGATCGGGAACCGTGGTCTGTTCCGGCTGCTGCGGGCCCTTCGAGACTGTCAGCACGATCTGGGCGGTCAGCGGCTGCATCGAGTCGGCGAGCGGCGTCTGGCTGATCACCTGGTTTGCCGGATTCTCCGAATCGACGTCGGTCCTGGAGACGTTCTTGAAGCCCAGGCCGTTGAGCTGAGCCACGGCGGCGTCGTAGTCCCGGTCGGCGACGTTCGGCACCTTCTGGGTGGCCTGCTTGGCGACCGTGATCGTGACTTCGGAGTTCTTCTCGGCCTTCGAGTTGCCCTCGGGGTCCTGCGTGATGACCGTACCCGCGGTCTTCTCGGACTCGACCGCGGTGACGTTCACCGTGAAGCCCTTGTCCTCAAGGTCCTTGCGGGCGGTCGCCTCGGTCTTCTCCACGACGTCCGGGACATCGACCTTCGGGGCGCCGGTGGAGACGACGACCGTGACGGTGTCCTTCTTGTCCATCTTCTCGCCGACTGCCGGCGTCTGGCTGCAGATCTTGCCCTTCGGCTGATCCTCGCACGGTTCGCGCGAGCCGATCTTCAGGACGACATCGGGATTCTCCGCGAGCTTCTGTGCTTCCTTCACGGTCGAGCCGATCAGGTTCGGCGCATCGACCTTGCCGTTGTTGCTGTTGCTGTCGCTGAAGACAGACTTGCCGATCAGGACCGCGCCGATCAGCACCAGGACGCCCGCGACGATCAGCAGGATCGTCGAGGTGTTGCTCTTCTTCTGGCGGCGGCGGTCCGGGCGGTCGTCGTAGCCGTAGCCGCCGTCGTCCGGGTTGACCGGGGGCAGCATGGACGTGGGCGCGCCGTTCTGGTCCGCGGCGCGCAGTGCGGTGGTCGGCTGGTCGTTGCCGTATCCGTCGTAGCCGCCGTAACCGGCCGCACCCATCGCCGCGGTGGCGGCGACCGGCTGGCCGTCGAGGCAGGCCTCGATGTCGGCGCGCATCTCGTCGGCCGACTGGTAGCGGTAGTCGGGGTCCTTGACCAGGGCCTTCAACACGATCGCGTCCATTTCGGGCGTGATCTCGGGGTCGAAGTTGCTGGGCTTCTGCGGTTCTTCCCGTACGTGCTGGTAGGCGACCGCGACCGGTGAGTCCCCGATGAAGGGCGGCCGGACCGTCAGCAGCTCGTAGAGCAGGCAGCCGGTCGAGTAGAGGTCGGAACGCGCGTCGACCTGCTCGCCCTTGGCCTGCTCCGGGGAGAGGTACTGGGCGGTGCCGATGACGGCGGCGGTCTGGGTCATCGTCATTCCGGAGTCGCCCATGGCGCGGGCGATGCCGAAGTCCATGACCTTGACCTGACCGGTGCGCGTCAGCATGACGTTCGCCGGCTTGATGTCGCGGTGGACGATGCCGGCGCGGTGCGAGTACTCCAGCGCCTGGAGGATGCCGACGGTCATCTCAAGGGTGCGCTCGGGCAGCAACTTGCGCCCGGAGTGCAGGAGTTCCCTGAGTGTCGACCCGTCGACGTACTCCATCACGATGTACGGGATGGAGACCCCGTCGACGTAGTCCTCGCCGGTGTCGTAGACGGCGACGATCGCCGGGTGATTGAGCGAGGCGGCGGACTGGGCCTCACGGCGGAACCGGGCCTGGAAGGACGGATCGCGGGCCAGATCGGCCCGGAGCGTCTTCACGGCTACGGTGCGGCCGAGCCGGGTGTCGTGTGCGAGGTAGACCTCGGCCATGCCACCACGGCCGAGCACCGAGCCCAGCTCGTACCGGCCGCCGAGGCGACGCGGCTCTTCCATAACTGTTCCAGCCCTCTCCGTCAGTCCCGACCGCACCGGTGTGCGGTCCGGCGGTGTGCTGCTCGCGCATACGCTACCGGCCGCGCACTACCTGATCGGTCCGTAGTCCGGACCTGATATCTGACCGGTATCCCAATGTGCAGGTATGGCACCCGATGTGATGGGCATCACTTCTTGCTGTCGATGACCGCCTTCATTACTGCCCGTGCGATCGGGGCGGCCAGGCCGCCGCCGGAGATGTCATCGCGGTTGGCCTGACTGTCCTCGACGACCACGGCGACGGCGACCGGGGAGCCGCTGTCGGTCTTGGCGTAGGAGATGAACCAGGCGTACGGATTCTCGCTGTTGTTCAGACCGTGCTGGGCCGTACCCGTCTTGCCGCCGACGGTGACGCCGGGGATCTTGGCGTTCTTTCCCGTGCCGCTCTCGACGACGGTCTCCATCATCTGCTGGAGCTTCTGCGCGTTCTCGCCCGAGAGGGGCTGGCTGAACTGCTCCTTCTCGTGGGTGTAGATCGCGTCGAGGCTGGGGGACTGGCGCTCGGCGACCATGTACGGCTGCATCAGCTTGCCGTCGTTGGCGACGGCCGAGGCGACCATCGCCATCTGGAGCGGGGTGGCGCGGTTGGACGCCTGGCCGATGCCGGCCATGGCGTTCTGCGGCCGGTTGTCCTTGGGGTAGACGCTGGCGTCGGCGCGTACCGGGGTGAAGATCTCCTTGTTGAAGCCGAACTTGTTGGCCTCGTCGATCATCTTCTGGTTGCCGAGATCGTCACTGATCTTGCCGAAGACGGTGTTGCAGGACCACCGCAGCGCTTCCCGGAGCGAGGCGTTCTCGCACGGGATGTTGCCCTCGTTGGCGAGGTTGCCGGTGGTCAGCGGGAGCCGCCAGGGCAGCGGGGAGTTCGTCTTGTCGTCGATCCCCTGGTACAGCCCGTTCTCCAGAGCCGCGGCGGCGGTGACGACCTTGAAGGTCGAGCCGGGCGGGTAGGTCTCGCGCAATGCCCGGTTGAGCATCGGCTTGTCCTTGTCGTCAAGGAGCTTCTTGCGGGCCTTGCTGTCCTTGTCGGAGTTGCCCGCGAACACCGAGGGGTCGTACGAAGGGGTGCTGACCAGGGCCAGGATGGCGCCGGTCTGCGGGTCGAGCGCGGCCACGGCGCCCTTCTTGCTGCCGAGCCCCTTGAACGCGGCCTTCTGCGCGGCGCCGTTCAGGGTGGTGACGACGTTGCCGCCCTGCTTCTTCTCGCCGGTGAACATCGAGAGGGTGCGGTCGAAGAAGAGCTGGTCGTCGTTGCCGGTGAGGATGCCGTCCTCGAGGTTCTCCAGTTGCGAGGCGTCGAAGGCCTGCGAGGAGTAGCCGGTGACGGGGGCCCACATGGGGCCGTTCTTCCAGACCCGCTTGTACTTGAAGTCGCTGCCCTTGGTCTCGACGGACCCGGTGACGGGGTTGCCGTCGACGATGATGTTGCCGCGCTCGTGGGCGTAACGCTCGATGCGGACGCGACGGTTCTCGTCGCGGCTGTTCAGCTCGTCGGCACGGACGTACTGGAGGTAGTTGGTCCGCACGAGCAGGGCGAGGATGAGGACGCCGCAGAAGATCGCGATCCGGCGCAGCGGCTTGTTCACGGTCGGACCACCTGGGTCATCTCGGCGTCAGGGGACGGTGCGGGTGCCGGTGCGGGGCGGCGAGCGGTGTCGCTGATCCGGATCAGAATGGCGATCAGTGCCCAGTTGGCCAACACGGACGAACCACCGTACGCAAGGAACGGCATGGTCATACCGCTGAGCGGAATGAGCCCCATGACACCGCCGGCGACCACGAAGATCTGGATCGCGAAGGCTCCTGACAGCCCGATGGCGAGCAGCTTGCCGAAGGGGTCGCGGGCGGCCAGTGCCGTGCGTACGCCCCGCTCGACGATCAGGCCGTAGATCAGCAGGACGGCCATCATCCCGGCCAGACCCAGCTCTTCGCCGACGGTGGCGAGGATGAAGTCGGCGTTGGCGGCGAAAAGGATAAGGTCCGAATGGCCTTGGCCGAGCCCGGTGCCGAGCGTGCCGCCGGAACCGAAGGCCATCAGCGACTGGGCGAGCTGTTCGCTCTGGGCCCACGTCGCCTTGGCGAACGGGTCGAGCCAGGCGTTCACACGGGACTGCACGTGCGGCTCGAAGGACGCCACACCCACGGCGCCCACCGCGGACATCAGCAGGCCGAAGACGATCCAGCTGGTCCGTTCGGTGGCGACGTAGAGCATCACCACGAAAAGACCGAAGAACAGCAGCGAGGTGCCGAGGTCGGTCTCGAAGACCAGGACCAGGATCGACAGGGCCCAGATGGTGATGATCGGTCCGAGGTCACGCCCGCGCGGCAGGTACATCCCCATGAATCGGCGGCTGGCCAGCGCCAGTGCGTCACGCTTCACCATGAGATAGCCGGAGAAGAACACCGCGATAAGGATCTTGGCGAACTCTCCTGGCTGGATCGTGAACGGGCCGAGGCTGATCCAGATCTTCGCGCCGTTCACCGCCGGAAAGAACATCGGCAGGACCAGCAGGACCAGCGCCACGGCCATCGAGATGTAGGTGTACCGCTGCAGGATGCGGTGGTCCTTGAGGATCACCAGCACGGCGACGAAGAAAGCGACACCGATCGCCGAGTACAGCAGCTGCTTGGGAGCGTCCGGGCTGTAGGCACCGTACTGAGACTCCGCGCGCTGGATCAGTCGCTGCGACTGGTCCAGCCGCCAGATCAGTACCAGCCCCAGGCCGTTGAGCAGGGTGGCGAGCGGGAGCAGTAGCGGATCCGCGTACGGCGCGAACTTGCGCACCACGAGGTGGGCGACGCCGCCGAGCAGGATGAGTCCGGCTCCGTATCCGAACATGCCGGACGGGAGTTTGCCGTCGATGGCGAGCCCGACATTGGCGTAGGCGAACACCGAGATGGCGATGGCGAAGACCATCATCATCAGTTCGGTGTTGCGGCGGCTCGGTGCGTCGATCGCGCCGATCGTGGTCGTGTTGGTGACAACGCTCATGGTGCTGAAGGCCCCCTACGGCTTTACTGCTTACCGCACTGCGGGACCAGCTTTTTCTCTTCCTCCGAGAGGCTGGGACCAGGAGTGGGAGTTTTGGTCGGCTTGGTCTTGGCGGCATCGGACGTCTTGGCGCCACTGGATGTCTCGGCAGCGTCCGTACCCGGTGCCTGGCCCTCGTCGGCGCTGGCCTTCTCGGCGGCACGTCGTTCGGCGTTCTTCTTGCAGGCGGATGCCTGGAGAGCGAGTTCGCCGATCTTCTCCTGGGCGGCGGCCAGGTCGCCCTCGGCGATGGTCGCCTTGACCTGCTTGCGCTGGTAGGGCGGGAGGTACTTGAGTTCGATCTCGGGGTGGTCCTTCTCGACCTTCGAGAGCGAGACCCAGGCCAGGTCCTGGCTGATGCCGCGGAACAGCGCGACGTGTTCGTTCTTCGCGCCGACGTAGAACTGGTTCTGGGTCCAGCGGTAACCGCCGTAGAGACCGCCGCCGATGACGGCGAGCGCCAGCACGGAGTAGAGGGACCGCTTCAGCCACTTGCGGCCGCCGCCGGGCTTCACGAAGTCGTCGTCGGTGTACGCGTCGAAGGAGCCGTCGGGCATCCCGCCGTAGCCGCCGTCGACGCCGTCGCCGCTTCCGGGCGGGCCGAAGCCCCCCGCGGGCGGCGGTACGGGGCGGCCGAGGCCGGCTGCCCGTCCGGCGGGGGTCTGCATGGCGGCCGTGCTCTCGGCGGCGGACATCTGCGCGGCCTGGTTCTCGGCGACAGCGCCGACGATGACCGGGGTGTCGTTGAACTGCGCGGCCAGGGTGTCGTTGCTGTCGACATCGAGGACATCGGCGACGATGCAGGTGATGTTGTCGGGGCCGCCGCCGCGCAGGGCGAGCTGGATCAGCTCCTGGATGGTCTCCTGAGGGCCCTGGTAGCTGGCGAGCGTCTCTTCCATCGTCTGGTGGGAGACGACGCCGGACAGCCCGTCGGAGCAGATCAGGTAGCGGTCGCCGACCCGGACCTCGCGGATGGAGAGATCGGGTTCGACATGGTCGCCACTGCCCAGTGCACGCATCAGCAGGGCGCGCTGCGGGTGAGTGGTGGCCTCTTCCTCGGTGATCCGGCCCTCGTCGACCAGCCGCTGCACCCAGGTGTGGTCCTGGGTGATCTGGGTGAGCACGCCGTCGCGCAGCAGATATGCGCGGGAGTCGCCGACGTGGACGAGGCCGAGGCGCTGGCCGGTCCAGAGCAGGGCGGTGAGCGTGGTGCCCATGCCCTCCAGCTGGGGGTCCTCCTCGACCATCATGCGCAGTTGGTCGTTGGCCCGCTGGACCGCCGTACCGAGCGAGGTGAGGATGTCCGAGCCCGGGACATCGTCGTCGAGTTGGACGAGCGTGGAGATCACCTCGGAGCTGGCGACCTCGCCGGCTGCCTGGCCGCCCATGCCGTCGGCGATGGCGAGAAGGCGCGGGCCGGCGTAGCCGGAGTCCTCGTTGCCCTCCCGGATCATGCCCTTGTGCGATCCGGCGGCGAAGCGCAGGGAAAGACTCATGCGCACCTCGCCCGTCGGCTCGGGGTACAGCCGGTCTCGAGCCACACTGCCCACCCTCCGGTCGGGAGCCGGGCGGGGTCCGTTGCCCGGACCGCCGCGGCTCGCTCGCTCCGCTCGCTCATTGTCGTACTACTTCCGCAGCTCGATGACGGTCTTGCCGATCCGGATCGGCGCGCCCAGCGGAACAGGTGTCGGGGTGGTGAGTCGGGTCCGGTCGAGATACGTGCCGTTGGTGGACCCGAGATCCTCGACGATCCACTGGCCGTCACGGTCGGGGTAGATCCTGGCATGCCTGCTGGACGCGTAGTCGTCGTCCAGCACGATCGTTGAATCGTGCGCCCGGCCCAGCGTGATGGTCTGCCCCTGGAGCGCCACCGTGGTGCCGGCGAGGCTGCCTTCGGAGACGACCAGCTTTGTGGGTGCCCCCCGGCGCTGGCGCCCTGGTTGCTGGCGTTGCTGCGGCGGTGCCGCGGCATTCTGGCGTGCCTGTGGAGGTCGTGCGTCGTTCGCAGTGCGGCGTGAGCCGCGCTGCGTGACGCGCGTTCCGAACAGGTCGCTGCGGATGACCTGGACGGCCACGATCACGAACAGCCACAGAACAGCCAGGAAACCTAGCCGCATGACCGTCAGGGTCAGCTCTGACATTGCCCCCGCTTCACCCTTCGGCTTGCCGGTAAACGATGGTGGTGCTGCCCACGACGATTCGCGAGCCGTCGCGGAGCGTAGCGCGGGTGGTGTGCTGCCCGTCCACCACGATGCCGTTGGTGGACCCGAGATCCTGGATCGTCGAGGGCGTTCCGGTCCGGATCTCACAGTGCCGACGCGATACGCCGGGGTCGTCGATCCGCACGTCGGCGTCGGTGCTGCGTCCCAGCACCAGCGTCGGGCGGGAGATCTGATGGCGGGTGCCGTTGATCTCGATCCAGCGTCGCACCTGCGCGTTCGGCAGGGGGCTGGGCCCGGTCGGCGGGTGCCGGTCGGTGCTGGGTGCTCCGGGCCTTCCGGCACCCGGCGGCGGGGCCGGGGGCATGGGAGGGGCGGAGCTGGGCGGGTAGCCGTAGCCGCCGGTGGGTTGTGCGGACCGGCCCGGACCCGGGTAGGGAGGCTGGCCCTGCAGTCCTTGGTGGCCCTGGGGGTCCTGCTGTGACGAACTCGACGCCAGGGTGCGGCTGCGCACCCGGTAGAGCCCGGTGTCGAGGTCGTCGGCCTTCTCCAGGTGGACCTTGATGGGGCCCATGAAGGTGTACCGCTGCTGCTTGGCGTAGTCGCGGACCAGCCCGGAGAGTTCGTCGCCCAACTGGCCGGAGTACGGGCTGAGTCGCTCGTAGTCAGGGGTGCTGAGCTCGACGATGAAGTCGTTGGGGACGACGGTCCGTTCGCGGTTCCAGATCGTCGCGTTGTTGTCGCACTCGCGCTGGAGGGCTCCTGCGATCTCGACTGGCTGGACCTCGGACTTGAAGACCTTGGCGAAGGTGCCGTTGACCAGACCTTCGAGACGCTGCTCGAAACGCTTCATGACTCCCATGGGGCACCTCCTCCGTTGTAGTCGTCCCTGTACTGCTTACTGATCGTATCCACGCGTCGGGAAATCGGCTGGTTCCCCTTGTCTGCCCTGTGGATGAGTGTCACCTCTCACACGGATCGTAGAGGCGGCCTCCTCACAGTGTCCCGCACCTGGGGTGCACAGAGGAGGAGTGGGGGCGACCGCTCGGCGTTCCCGCTTCCCTTCAGTCGGTCGGTGAAACAACGGATGTGAATCCACCCTGTCCAGCGTGCTAATCTTCCGGATGTCGCCAGGGAATCGCACCAAACGGTGAGAGAGTCTCTGGAAACACCACTCTTGCGCGAGTGGCGGAACGGCAGACGCGCTGGCTTCAGGTGCCAGTGTCCTTAGGGACGTGGGGGTTCAAATCCCCCCTCGCGCACAAGAGAGAAGCCCCACAGGCCGAACGGTCTGTGGGGCTTCTTCGTTCCCGGATTCGTGTTTCACGTGAAACGTCTGATTCGAGGCGCCCTGCGGGACGGTGGGGCTTACGAGTCGTACGAGCTATACGTGGCGTATGGGGCTTGTGGGGCTGAGGGGTGACCGCCTTGTGGCGGCCGAGGGGGCCGATGGGGCTCGCGGACTCCGGGTTCCACGTGCGGCCGTCCGGGGCCCGGGGTCGGATCAGGCCGTCGGCGTCCGTGGGGCGGCCGTGATGGTGTTACCCGCCGAGTTGTAGCGCAGCAGGTATTCCGCGAACCGGGCGAGATCTTCCTCCGTCCAGTCCGCGAGGCGTTCCTGGTAGGCCGTGCGGCGACTGGCCTGCGTGGAGGCGAGGGCCTGGGTTCCGGCCGCGGTGGGGTGCAGCACCTGGATCCGGTGGTCGTCGGGGTCCGGGTGGCGCTCGACCAGTCCCAGTTTCTCCAGGGTGCCGATCTGTCGGCTGACTGTCGACTTGTCCAGCATGTAGTGCGCGGCCAGATCGGTCGCGCGGCAGCCGTGCCGGTCTTCGATGTGCGCCAGCAGCGTGTACGAGACCAGCGGGAGCTCCGGGTGGAGGCGGGCTGCCGCGGCCCGCGCGCGGCGCGCGAAGGCGGTCAGTTCCCGCTGGATGACGTCCAGCGACTCTTCGCGTTCCTGGGGGGTGCCTGGCACGGTTTTGCCTTCCGTCTCGCGGCTCTCGGGTTTCAGTTGTATAGTACAACGAGTTAGAGGTTGTAAAAGCCAACTATTGGAGTGTTCCGAATGTCCGCAGGCCCGAGTGCCGCCACCGGCTCCACCGCCGCCGCCCTCCGCCATGTGCTGGGCCATTTCGTCACGCCGCTGCTGATGTGCATCGGCATGGGGCTCGCCTACCTCGGGGCCTTTCACGCCCCGGAGCCGCACGATCTCCGGGTGGACGTGGTCGGGTCCGGGCCGAGCGCGCAGGTGCTCGCGCAGACACTGCAGGACAAGAGCGACGGGGCGCTGAGCGTGCGTACCGTTCCCGACCGTGCCGCGGCCGTGGACCATCTCAGGACACAGGAGAGTTACGGCGCCTACCTGCCGGGTAAGCACCCCGAGCTGCTCGTGGCCGGTGCGTCCTCCGACACCAGTGCCACGGTGGTCGAAAAGGTGTTCACCAAGGTTGCCGCCGAACAGGGCGACCCGCTGAAGGTGACGGACACGGCACCGACCGCGGACGGCGATCCGACCGGCCAGGGCATCTTCTTCCTGCTGGTCGCGGTGAGTATCGGCTCGTACGCCTCGGTCGCGGTCATCGGCGGCGCGGGCGCCGTGCTGGCGCTGCGGATCAGGGCCGCACTGGCTGTTGCCGCGTCGCTGGTGGTGAGCGTGATCGGAGTGGTGTTCGCGGGGCCGCTGTTCGGCCTGGTGGACCATGGGCTCGGCGGTCTGTGGGCGATGGCCTGGCTCTACGCCGCGGGCATCCTGCTGATCGGCGTCGGGCTGCACACCTTCCTCAAGCGCTGGACGACGCTCGGGCTGATGGTGCTGTTCGTGATGCTCAACTTCACCAGCTCCGGCGGCATCTTCCGGCCCGAACTGCAGCCCGGCTTCTTCGCTTCGCTGCACTCTTTCTGGAACGGCGCGGGCTTCGTCGAGGGCGTACGCAGCCATGTGTACTTCGGCGGACACGCGCTGGGTGGACATGTGCTGGTGCTCGCGCTCTGGTTCGTGGCGGGCCTGGCCCTGATGGGGCTGGCGGGGCTGTCGGAGTCGAGGCGGCGGAAGGCCGCGGTGGAGACGGCAGCGGCCGGCACCGACGCCGTCGCCGGTTCTGTCGAGGCCGGTGGAGCCCATGGGCCGAAGCACGCTGCCAGGACCGGGGGCGGAACCCGGACCGGGGCGGGCGCCGAGCCGCAGATCGAGGAGGAGATCGAGGAGGAGATGGAAGAGACCGTCGGTGTCTGACCAGGACGGATCGTTGTCCACAGGTCGCAAGGTGCGTTTTCCACAGGAGCAGACGGCATTCGGCCGACGGCGGTACCTTCGTCGCAATTGATCTGCGACAGGGCGTCGGGCCGGGAGCGCAGGGCGAGGGCGGGGGAGGCTGCGCGCCATGGGTGACATCGAAGCGACAGTGCCGGTTCAGCGGTCTGTGTCGGGTGATCCACGTATTCCGGTCGTGCCCGGATTCGCGCGGAGGGCGGCCGGGGCGGGCGGGGACGCGGCGCGGCCGTCGAGGAAGGCGGGCAAAGCGGTGCGGGAGCGGGTGCCCAGGGCCTCGCACGCGTTCCTGGACCTTCCGGCCGGGCGGCCCGACGCGGTGCGGGCGGTCGAGGAGTCGAGCCGGGGCAGAGTGTCCTCCCTCGCCCCGATCCGGGTGGGGCGGATGGCGGCCACCCCCTTTGCCTTTCTGCGTGGCTCGGCCGGGCTGATGGCCCATGATCTGGTGGGCACGCCGGTCAGCGGGGTGGGTGCCCAGCTCTGCGGCGATGCGCACGCGGCCAATTTCGGGCTGTACGGCGATGCGAGGGGCAGCCTGGTCATCGATCTGAACGACTTCGACGAGACCGTGTTCGGCCCGTGGGAGTGGGACCTCAAGCGTCTGGCCACCTCGCTGGTGCTTGCGGGGCGTGAGGCCGGGGCGGACGAGGAGACCTGCCGGCAGGGCGCGTACGACACGGTGGGCGCGTACCGGCGGACGATGCGGCTGCTGGCCAAACTGCCCGCGCTCGACGCCTGGAACGCCATCGCGGACGAGGAGTTGGTCTCGCACACGGACGCGCGGGATCTCCTCGGCACTCTGGAACGGGTCTCGGAGAAGGCCCGCAACAACACCAGCGCCCGCTTCGCGGCCAAGTCCACCGAGGATTCCGGGGACGGCGGACGCCGCTTCATCGACGCGCCGCCGGTGCTGCGACGGGTGCCGGACGTGGAGGCCGGGGCGGTTGCGGCGGGACTCGGCGACTACCTGGGCACGATCTCGGAGGACCGAGTTCCGCTCCTCGCCCGGTACGCGATCCACGACGTGGCGTTCCGGGTGGTCGGTACCGGGAGTGTCGGCACCCGGTCGTACGTGGTGCTTCTGCTCGATCACCGCGGTGAGCCCCTGGTGCTGCAGGTCAAGGAGGCGCGGCCCTCCGTGCTGGTGCCGTACTTGCCGGCTGTCGGCTTCGACGTGCCGGAGGTGGCGCACGAGGGGCGCCGGGTGGTGCTCGGGCAGAAGCGGATGCAGGTCGTCAGCGACATCCTGCTGGGCTGGGCGACGGTGGACGGACGCCCGTTCCAGGTACGGCAGTTCAGGAACCGCAAGGGCAGCGTGGATCCGGCGGCACTGGCGGCCGATCAGGTCGACGACTACGGCCGGATGACCGGTGCGCTGCTGGCACGCGCCCACGCGCACAGCGCGGATCCGCGACTGATCGCGGGCTACTGCGGCAAGAACGAGGAACTGGACGAGGCGGTGGCGGCGTTCGCGGTGACCTACGCGGACCGTACGGAGGCGGACCACGCGGAGTTGGTGCGGGCCATCGGTTCGGGGCGGATAGCCGCCGAACTGGGCGTCTGAGGGGCATCGGGCCGACCGTGCGTCCTCGGGACGTGGGCCGTGGCCATACGCTGGACGGGTGACCCACGAAGCCGCCGGGGTGCCGACCACCCGGAACGACGATGACCGGCAGGACAACGACCGGCAGCGCGAGCAGCATGCCCGGAACGAGCAGTACGGGCAGGGTGAGCCGCCAGAGCAGCACGGTCGGCCGGCCGGTGCCGGTACGGACACCGGCGCCGGTCCTGGGGCCGGTGACGAAGGTGGCTCCGGCACCGCCGCGGGCAGCGCCGGAGACGGGGCTCCCGACGAGGCGGCGGGCGGGGACGCCGGCGGGGGGACGGGTGGTCGTGCTGGGGGGGAGCGGCCCGAGGCCCGGCTCGCGAAGGCGGTTCGGGCGGCGGAGCAGGCGCTGATCGAGTTCGAGATCGCGGTGGAGACCTTCCGGGTCGAGGTCGAGAATTTCTCCCGGCTGCATCACCAGAAGCTCGGGCCCATGTACACCCGCCTCGACGAGCTGGACGCGCAGATCGCGGAGGCTCGGGCCGCCAGGACGGGCGATCCGGAGGACATCCGCAAGGCGCAGGAGGCCCGGGCGATCGTCATGCCGATGCCGGGTGTCGACGAGCTGTTTCACGACTGGATCGACTCCGACGGGCTGTCCCCCGAGGCCGCGGCGATGCTGACCGAGCAGCCGGTCCGGCCGCCCAAGCGGGTCCGGCCGACCGAGGAGGCGCGCAAGCTCTACCGCGACCTGGCACGCCAGGCCCACCCGGACCTGGCGCAGGACGAGACGGAACGGGCCCGCCGGGACGAGTTCATCGCCCGCGTGAACGCCGCGTACGGGCGGGGGGACGAGGCTCTCCTGATCGAGTTGGCGCAGGAATGGGCGGCGGGTCCGGTGGCTCCGGAGGCGGAGCTCAGCGAGAGCGAGGAGCTCTATGCCCGGCTGAACTGGCTGACCCAGCGCAAGGAACTTCTGACGGTGCTCGCCCAGGAGCTGGAGGAGAGCGCCATCGGGGCCATGCTGCGGATGGCGCCGGACGATCCGGACCGGCTGCTCGACGAGATCGCCGAGCAGCTGTTGGGCGAGGTCGCGCAGCGCGAGGCGGAGCTGGCGGGCATGGTGCAGTAGCGTTCCAGGTGACTCAGGAGCGTACGTACGAGAGAAGGCATGACCCATGAATTTCGCCCCGCTGCCCTCGGTGGATGTCGCGGCGGTGCCGTCGCACGGCTTTGTGCTGGACGTCCGGGAGGACAACGAGTGGGCGGCCGGGCATATCGAGGGCGCTCTGCACATCCCGATGAGTGACTTCGTGGCCCGCTTCGGTGAGCTGACCGAGGCCGCCGACGACGGCCGGCGTGTGCACGTGATGTGCCGCGTCGGTGGCCGGTCGGCCCAGGTCACCCAGTACCTGGTGCAGCAGGGTATCGACGCCGTGAACATCGACGGCGGGATGCTGGCCTGGGACGGCGCCGGACGCCCGATGGTCACGGACGACGGCAACCCGGCCTTCGTGCTCTGAGCCGGGGAGCCGCTCCGCCGGGGAGCTGGTTCGTGGTTGTGCGGCGGCTTGGCCGCTCGGTCGGTGCGCTTGCCGTTTGACCGGTGTCAGCCGAGGAGGTGTGTGGCCAGAAGGCTGCCCAGTGCCTCCTCGTGTGCCGCTGCCGGACCGAGGGACAACTCGATCTGCTTGGCCCAGGCGTGAAAGCGGTGCAGCGGATAGTCCGTGTCCGCTCCGAAACCGCCGTGCAGATGCTGTGCCGTCTGCACGACCCGGCGGACACCGTCCGAGGCCCAGATCTTCGCCACGGCGATGTCGCCCTCGGCAGGCAGCATCCCGTCGGCTCCGGTGGAGATCCGCCAGGCCGCCTGCCAGAGCGTCACTTCCATGGCCCGTAGGTCGATGTACCGGTCCGCGGCCTGTACCGCGACGGACTGGAAGGTCGCCACCGGGAAGCCGAACTGCTCGCGCTTGCCGGTGTATTCGCTCGTCATGGCGAGCACGGCCTCACCCAGGCCGAGTGCGAGTGCGCACGTTCCGGTGGTGAGGAGGGCGCGCAGCCACTCCCAGGCCCCGGCTCCGTCGATCAGCGCGCTGCCGTCGATCCGTACCGACTCCAGCCGGACCTCGGCGAACCGTTCACCGTTGGTGGAGACCTGCTCTGCCAGAGTGACGCCGTCCTGGGCGGGCTGGACCAGGGCGACCACCGCCCGGCCCTCGTCCGTGTGGGCCGGAATCGCGATCCAGTCCGCGGCCTGCGCCCACGGCACTGCCGACTGCGTCCCGTCGAGCACCCAGCCGGCAAGGTCTCCGGCACCGTCGTCGACGGCTGTGCCGGGGGCTTCGTCCGTCGGGACGATTCCTGCTGTCGCTTCCCGGCGGGCGGTGACGGCGAGTTCGGCCGGATCGTGGCCGGAACGGCCGTTGGCCCCGACGGTGAGGACCAGCTCCCCTCGACCGACCGGAGGCAGCAACTGGGCGGCCAGCCGCGGGTCTCCGTACCGCTGGAGCGCCATCGCGACCGCGCACGTCTCCAGCAACGGCACTCTCGCGAGCACCTTGGCTGACTCGCGCAACACCAGGCAGAGCGCGACGAGATCGAGCCCGGCCCCGCCGTGCTCCGGCGACAGCGTCAGGCTCAGCAGATCGCCCGCGGCAAGCCGGGCCCACAGCGGGCGGTCGATGTCCTCGGCCACCGCGCCCGGCACGAGAGCGGGGCTGGGAACCCCGTCCGGTGCGACTCCCGAGAAGACCGCTCGTGCTGCCTCCGTGGCCGCCTGCTGTTCCTCGGTGAAGGTGAAGTCCACTGTCCTGGCCTCCCGCTGACCGACTGTCCCTGTGCCCGAATGTGACGGGCCGTCAAGATAGAACAGGTTCTACGAGAAGGGAACAGGAGGAGGAGCGGGAGAAGCAGCAGGGGGATCAGGAGACAGGGAGAGGGGAGGGAGCGGTCAGCGGTCGAAGTCGAGCTCCACCTCCGGGGTGGCCGGATGCGACTGGCACGCCAGCACATATCCCGCATCTGTCTCTTCGGGCTCCAACGCGAAGTTGCGGTCCATCCGCACCTCGCCCGAGACCAGGAACGCCCGGCAGGTCCCGCACACCCCGCCCTTGCAGGCGTACGGTGCGTCGGCGCGGCTGCGCAGCACGGTCTCCAGCAGCGATTCCCCCTCCTCCACCGGCCAGGTGCCGGAACGGCCGTCCAGGGTGGCGGTGAGCCTGCTGTGAGCGGGTGTTTCGGCCCGGGGGCGGACGGATGTGCTCGGGCCGTCGTCCACATGGAAGATCTCCTGGTGGATGCGGGGCCGGTCGACGCCCAGGCCCCGCAGCGCCCGGTCCGCGGCCTGGATCAGTCCGAATGGCCCGCAGAGGTACCAGCCGTCCACCTCGGTCACCGGTAGCAGCGCGGGCAGCAGTTCGGTGAGACGGTCCCGGTCCAGCCGGCCGGAGGGGAGACCTGCCTGCTGCTCCTCCCGGGAGAGCACCGTGACCAGCTGGAACCGGTCCGGGTAGCGGTCCTTGAGGTCGGCGACCTCGTCCAGGAACATCGTCGAGAGCGCTGTCCGGTCGCTGCGGATCAGGCAGAAATGGGCATCGGGTGCCCGTGCCAGCAGCGTGGCCGCGATGGACAGGACCGGCGTGATTCCGCTGCCGCCTACGATCGCCGCGAAGTGTCCGGCGCGGGGCGCCAGCACGAAGCGGCCCATCGGAGGCATCGCCTCGACCAGGTCACCGACGGCGAGTTCCTTCAGGGCGTACGTGGAGAACACGCCGCCGTCGACGAGCCGAATGCCCACACGCAGTACCGGATCGTCCGGTTCCTCGGTGGCCGGGGAGCAGATCGAGTACGAGCGGCGGATCTCCTCGCCGTCGACCGTGTACCGCACATTGAGGTGCTGGCCGGGCTTGTGGCGGAAGGTCTCGCGCAACTCGGGCGGTACGGCGAGGGTGACGGCCACCGAATCGTCCGTGAGCCGTTCGATCGTGCGGACCCGGAGCGGATGGAACATCTACAACTCCTTGAAGTGGTCGAACGGTTCGCGGCATGTCACGCAGCGGCGCAGCGCCTTGCACGCGGTGGAGGAGAACCGGCTCAGCAGCTCCGTATCGGTCGATCCGCAGTGCGGGCAGCGCACCGAGAGCGTGAGTGGCACCGGACCGCCCGCGCCGGTCATGGCGTCGTGCGGGCGCGGGGGCGCTATGCCGAACTCGGCCAGCTTGCGCCGTCCTTCCGCGCTGATGTCGTCCGTGGACCAGGCCGGTGAGAGCACGGTGACCACGGAGACCTCCGGTATGCCGTGGTCGTGCAGCACCCGTTCGATGTCGGAGGACATCGCCTCGATCGCAGGGCAGCCGGTGTAGGTCGGGGTGAGACGCACGGTGACCTTGCCGGGGGCGAGAACATCCACACCCCGGAGTACCCCCAGCTCGTCCAGGGTCAGCACGGGCAGTTCGGGATCGGGTACGGAGCCTGCGAGGCGGTGCAGCTCCTTCTCCAGGACGGTCTCGGTCACCATGACGCCCCCGGGTGGCTGCGATGCAGATGCTGCATCTCGGCGATCATGCGGCCGAAGGGTTCGGTGTGGATGCCCTGGCGTCCCGCGCCCGCCGTCCACGCCCCGGACCGCGGACCGGTCGGCAGCGTCAGCGTGGCCCGCTCCAGCACCGCGGAAACGGACTCCAGCCAGCCGCTGTGCAGCGACTGCCAGTCGACCTCCACCCCCTCGACGGGCTCGAACAGCTCGCCGGTGAACCGCCACAGGGCATCCACGGCGCGCTGCATCCGGTCATGGCTCTCGTCCGTGCCGTCGCCGAGCCGCAGTGTCCAGTGCTCCGCGTGGTCCTGGTGGTACGCGACCTCCTTGACGGCCTTCGCCGCCAGGCCGGCGAACGCGTTCTCGCCCGATGCCAGCTGCTCGTACAGCAGCCGCTGGTAGGTGGAGAAGTAGAGCTGGCGGGCGATGGTGTGGGCGAAGTCGCCGTTGGGCTGCTCGACCAGCTGGACGTTGCGGAAGGCGCGTTCCTCGCGCAGATACGCCAGCTCGTCCTCGTCCCCGACCAGGGAGAGGAGTATCCGGGCCTGCCCCAGCAGGTCCAGGGCGATGTTGGCCAGGGCCACTTCTTCTTCCAGCACGGGCGCATGGCCCGCCCACTCCCCCAGCCGGTGCGAGAGCACCAGCGCGTCGTCGCCCAGGGCGAGGGCCGCGGTCACAGGTGCTTCACCCCTTCCGGGATCTCGTAGAACGTCGGATGCCGGTACGGCTTGTCGCCGGCCGGTTCGAAGAAGGAGTCCTTCTCGTCCGGCGAGGACGCCGTGACCTGTGCGGACGGGACCACCCAGATGGAGACGCCCTCGGAACGGCGCGTGTACAGATCGCGCGCGTTGCGCAGGGCCATCTCGGCGTCCGGGGCGTGCAGGCTGCCCGCGTGGGTGTGGGAAAGACCGCGGCGCGAACGCACGAACACCTCCCACAGTGGCCATTCGGTCGAGCTGCTCATGCTGTCGCCTCCCCGTTCCCCGCTGCTGTGTGTGGTGCTGCGTGCGCTTGTGCTGCTGTGCGTTTCCCGGCGTGGGCAGCCGCCGCGTCCCGGACCCAGGCGCCCTCCTCGTGTGCTCGGCGGCGCTGGGTGAGGCGCTGTTCGTTGCACGGGCCGTTGCCCTTGAGGACCTCCTGGAACTCCTTCCAGTCGATCACCCCGAAGTCGTGCTGTCCGCGCTCCTCGTTCCACCGGAGGTCCGGGTCCGGGAGGGTGAGACCCAGCGCCTCGGCCTGCGGGACGCAGATGTCCACGAAGCGCTGCCGCAGCTCGTCGTTGGAGTGGCGCTTGATCTTCCAGGCCATCGACTGCGCCGAGTGGGCCGATGCGTCGTCCGGCGGGCCGAACATCATCAGGGACGGCCACCACCAGCGGTTCACCGCGTCCTGCGCCATTTCGTGCTGCGCCGGGGTGCCGCGGCTGAGAGCGAGCAGCAGCTCGTACCCCTGGCGCTGGTGGAAGGACTCCTCCTTGCAGATGCGGACCATCGCTCGGGCGTACGGGCCGTAGGAGCAGCGGCACAGCGGCACCTGGTTGGTGATCGCGGCGCCGTCCACGAGCCAGCCGATCGCGCCGACGTCCGCCCAGGTCAGCGTCGGGTAGTTGAAGATCGATGAATACCTCTGGCGGCCCGCGTGAAGCTTGTCGAGCAGCTCCTCGCGGCCGGTGCCGAGGGTCTCTGCCGCGCTGTACAGGTAGAGCCCGTGGCCTGCCTCGTCCTGCACCTTGGCCATCAGGATCGCCTTGCGTCGCAGCGAGGGCGCCCGCGAGATCCAGTTGGCCTCCGGCTGCATGCCGATGATTTCGGAGTGGGCGTGCTGGGCCATTTGCCTGACCAGCGAGGCGCGGTACGCATCGGGCATCCAGTCGCGTGGCTCGATGCGCTCGTCCGCTGCCACCGCGGCGTCGAATGCCGCCTCCAGGGCCTCGTCCGCCCCTTCGAGCCTGTCCGCTCCCGCCTGCGCTGTCTGGTCCGCAGTCACTGCCGCCATCCCGGGCTCCCTACCGACCGATCGTTCGGTTCAATGTCTTCAATGGTGAGTCGGCGGCCCGTAGGGTGTCAACCCTGTGGATAACTGACCGGGGATCGACGGGGATCGGGGCGGGATGGATTCGTACGACGACAGGGGCGCCGAAAGCGGGAACGGGGCTGCCGAGCCGGGGCCGGATCAGCAGGAAGAAATATCTTCCGGCGCTGGTCAGGGGCCTGAATCAAGTCCGCGTGGCGGGATGGCCGCCCTGTCGCTTCCGTACCAGATCGTGGCCGCGGTCGCGCTGTCCGTCATCGGGCTGGTCGCCTGTGGACAGCTGGCCATGGTGTTTCTGCACGTCGCCCCCTCCAACACCATGAGCAAGCAGCACGGCGAAGCGGTCGACGAGTGGATCTATCCCGAGTTCGAGCAGAACTGGAAGCTCTTCGCCCCGAACCCGCTTCAGCAGAACATCGCCATTCACGTACGAGCCGAGATAGCCGGCGCCGACGGGCGCCGCACCACCTCCTGGATGAGCCTTTCCGGCGAGGACGGCAAGGCGATACGCGGCAGTCTTCTCCCCAGCCACGTCCATCAGAACGAACTCCGACGCGGCTGGGACTTCTACCTCAGTTCCCACGACAACGAGAACCGGGCCAATGGCCTTCGCGGTCAGCTCTCCGAGCGCTACATCCGCCGCATCGTGATGCTGCGCCTCGGCGAACACGACTACGGCGGCACCGTCGAGCGCATCCAGGTCCGTTCCGAGGTGCGGTCCGTCGGGGCGCCCGCATGGAGCGAGGAGAAGATCAGTACGAGGCCGTCCTACCGGGTACTGCCGTGGTGGACGGTAACTGACGCAGACCTTCCCAAGAGCGCCAAGGGGGCGGACAAGTGAGTACGTTCGCCGTCGACCGCAAGATCGACCACAAGATCGCCCGCGGTATCCAGCGCGTCACCTCCACGTCCTTCGGCCAGTATCAGAGTGCCGTCATCCGGATCGGCTTCTCGGCCACCTATCTGTTCTTCCTGCTGCGCGAACTGCCGCACCGCCACGAGATGTACGGACCCGACGCCCCGTGGCGCTGGGACATGGCGCAGCAGCTCATATCCGGCAATCAGGCATTCACCGCACTCATGTGGTCGGACAGTACGGTCTGGTTCGAGATCGTGTACGCGGTCGCGCTGGTCTCCGCGGCGCTGCTGATGGTCGGCTGGCACACCCGCGCCATGTCGGTCCTCTTCATGGCCGGGGTGCTCTCCCTGCAGAACCGCAGCATCTTCATGGGCGACGGCGGCGACAACGTCATCCATCTCATGGCGATCTATCTGATGCTCACGCGCTGCGGGCGGGTCTGGTCGTTGGACGCCCGGCGTGCGGCGCGGCAGGCGCGTGCGGGAGCGGACGATCCTCGGCGCCCGGTGCGGGGGAATGTGGCCGGTATGGTCCTCTGGGTGGTGCTCGGCCTCGTTCTGATCGTGGCCGGCATGACCGATGGGCTCGGCGGCACCTGGTGGCTGCCGACTCTTCTCTGGGTCCTTTGGGTCGGCGAGGGCGCCTGGTGGGCTGTGAACCGTTACGCACCGCACAGCGAATCGCGCGCCCTGCTCGATGTCGTCGCCAACCTCGCCCACAATGCGACCCTCGTCGTGATCATGGCCGAGGTCTGTCTGATCTACGCCACTGCGGGGTGGTACAAGATCCAGGGTTCGCGGTGGCAGGACGGTACGGCGCTGTACTACCCGCTCAAGCTCGACTACTTCACGCCCTGGCCCGGACTGTCGGACATCCTCGCCTCCAGCGGTGTGATGGTGATGTTGCTTACGTACGGCACGGTCATCGTTCAGGTCGCGTTTCCCTTCACCCTGTTCAACCGGCGGGTCAAGAACGTTCTGCTCGTCGCCATGATGTGTGAGCACGCCGGCATCGCCCTGCTGCTCGGGCTGCCTTTCTTCTCCATGGCGATGATCGCCGCCGACTCCGTCTTCCTGCCGACCGTCTTCCTGGTGTGGCTCGGCGGCCGGGTAACCCTCGCCCGGGAGCGGCTGCTCCCGGGCAGGGCCGAGGTCCCCGGGCAGCGGCGTGGCGCCGATGACGAGGAGGCCCCGCAGCACAGCGGCGGCGGGGGTCATACGCTCGTCGGGTGAGCAGTAGCGAGAGTGGCAGCACGGGCCGCGCGGGCAGTAGCGGCGGCGAATCGTTGAACAAGGAGGCCGTCGGATTCGAGGCGCCCCTCGCATCCGTAGCGGGGACGGAGCCCGGTCTGCCGGAGGAGCCCGGTGCCTCGGCGGAACCGATGCAGTACGACGACGGGTTCGGGACGGAGATCGGCGTCGGACCCCACCCGCTGCCGTGGCCCGTGGACGAGCGGTACGACCCCGAGCTGCTCGCCCACGGCGACCGGCGCAACGTGGGCGATGGCTACCGGTACTGGACTCGGGAGGCGATCGTCGCCGATCTGGATCTACGGCGGCACGACTTCCATGTCGCGGTCGAGAACTGGGGCCACGACTTCAACATCGGCTCCGTGGTGCGCACGGCGAACGCCTTTCTCGCCAAGGAGATCCATATCGTGGGGCGGCGGCGCTGGAACCGGCGCGGTGCGATGGTCACCGACCGCTACCAGCATGTGCGGCATCACCCCGACACCGAGTCGCTGACCGCGTGGGCCGAGGCCGAGGGTCTGCCGATCATCGGGATCGACAATCTGCCGGGAGCGGTGCCGCTGGAGCGGACCGAGCTGCCGCGGCGCTGCGTACTGCTCTTCGGGCAGGAAGGTCCCGGACTCACCGAGGAGGCCCGTAAGCGTGCGGCGATGGTGTGCTCCATCGCGCAGTTCGGGTCGACGCGGTCGATCAACGCGGGGGCCGCGGCCGCCATTGCCATGCACGCGTGGGTGCAGAGGTACGCGGAGATTCCCGAGGCGGGGAACTAGACGGTCCGGTCTGGTCCGGGTTGGGGGCGGGGCTCCGCCCCCAACCCTCGCCGGGTCATGCCTGGCGGCGGACTTCCACCATCCGGAAGCGGTTGGATACGAAGGCTCCGTCGCACAGCGCCGCGTTCGCTGCCGGGTTGCCGCCCGAGCCGTGGAAGTCGGAGAAGGCCGCGGTCTGGTTGACGTACACCCCGCCGGTCAGATTCAGCGACAACTGGGCCGATTCGTCCAGGCAGACGTCTTCCACCGAGCGTTCCACCTCCGGTGAGGTGGTGTACGCGCCGACCGTCATTGCGCCCTGGTCGCGCACCGTGCGGCGGAGCAGCTCAACGGCGTCGGCCGTCGAGTCGACCGCTACCGCGAAGGCGACCGGGCCGAAGCACTCCGACAGGAAGTGCTCCTCGTCGTCCGGCTTGGTGGCGTCCAGCTTGACGACGGTGGGGGTGCGGACCACGGCGTCGGGGAATTCCGGGTTGGCCACCTCGCGGGACGGCAGGGCGACCTCGCCCAGATCCGCGGCTGCTTCCAGGCGGGCCTTCACGTCGGGGTTGACCAGGGCGCCGAGCAGCGCGTTCGCCCGGGTGTCGTCGCCCAGCAGGCCGGTGACGGCAGCGGCGATGTCGGCGACCACTTCCTCGTACGTCTTCTCGCCGGCGTCGGTGGTGATGCCGTCCCGGGGGATCAGCAGGTTCTGCGGGGTCGTGCACATCTGGCCGCTGTACAGGGAGAGGGAGAACGCCAGGTTCGACAGCATGCCGCGGTAGTCGTCCGTGGAGTCGAGGACGATCGTGTTGACGCCGGCCTTCTCCGTGTAGACCTGGGCCTGGCGGGCGTTGGTCTCCAGCCAGTCGCCGAAGGCGGTGGACCCGGTGTAGTCGATGATCTTGATTTCGGGGCGGAGGGCAAGCGTCTTCGCGATGCCTTCGCCCGGTCGCTCGGCGGCCAGGGCGACCAGGTTGGGATCGAAGCCAGCCTCGGCGAGCACCTCGCGGGCCAGCTGCACCGTGAGCGCGAGCGGAAGCACGGCGCGTGGGTGCGGTTTGACCAGGACGGGATTGCCGGTGGCCAGGGAGGCGAAGAGGCCGGGGTAGCCGTTCCACGTGGGGAAGGTGTTGCAGCCGATCAGCAGCGAGATGCCGCGTGGCGCCGCGGTGAACGACTTCTGCAGCTGGAGCGGGTCGCGCTTGCCCTGCGGCTTGGACCAGTCGGCGCTCCGCGGGGTGCGGATCTGCTCCTCGTACGCGTACGCCACCGCCTCCAGGCCACGGTCCTGGGCGTGCGGGCCGCCCGCCTGGAACGCCATCATGAAGGCCTGGCCGCTGGTGTGCATCACGGCGTGACCGAACTCGTGGGTCCTGGCGCTGATCCGCGCGAGGATCTCCAGACAGACCAGGGCCCTGGTCTCGGGGCCCGCCGCACGCCAGGCGGGCATGCCCGCACGCATCGCCGGAAGCAGGACGTCCAGGTCGGCGTGCGGATATTCGACGCCGAGCTCCGGCCCGTACGGAGAGATCTCCCCGCCCGTCCAGCCGTCGGTGCCGGGCTGGCCGAGGTCGAGCCGGGTGTTCAGCACGGCGTCGAAGGCGGCCTTGCCCTCGGCGGCGCTCAGGCTGCTGGTGGCGCCGCCCTCGCCGTATGCCTTCGGATGCTCGGGGTGCGGGGACCAGTAGGCACGCGTACGGATCGCGTCGAGGGCCTGGTCGAGCGTGGGGCGGTGCTTCTCGGACAGCAGGTGCGGGGAGAGCTCGGCGGCCATGACGGACCAACTCCTCATCGAGCTGGGCAGGGACGGGCGGACAGAGTTAGAGTAACCGAACGATCGGTCGGGACAAGGGGGCCCGCCAAACCTGTGGACAACTCGTAGGGGAGGATCGCGGACATGACCACGGCCAAGCGGGACACGTACACCCCGGAGACTCTGCTCACCGTTGCCGTCCGTGTCTTCAACGAGCGCGGCTACGACGGCACGTCCATGGAGCACCTCTCCAAGGCGGCGGGCATCTCCAAGTCGTCCATCTACCACCATGTCGCGGGCAAGGAGGAACTCCTGCGCCGCGCGGTCAGCCGGGCGCTGGACGGGCTCTTCGGAATTCTCGACGAGCCGGGGGCGACGCAGGGGCGTGCGATCGAGCGGGTCGAGTACGTCACCCGGCGCACCGTCGACGTGCTGATAGCCGAACTGCCCTACGTGACGTTGTTGCTGCGCGTACGGGGCAATACGAAGACGGAGCGCTGGGCCATGGAGCGGCGGCGCGAGTTCGACCAGCGGGTGACCGATCTGCTCAAGGCGGCGGTCGCGGACGGTGACCTCCGCTCCGACGTGGACATACGGCTGGTGACCCGGCTGCTCTTCGGAATGGTCAACTCCCTGGTGGAGTGGTACCGGCCGCTGCCCGACGGCGGAGTCGACGGGGAGCGGCTGGCGGACACGCTCGTTCGCGTGGCCTTCGAGGGGATGCGGTCCAGCCGTTGAACCGTTGACGGCCGCACAAGGAATCCCGGTCCCGACCCGGATTCCTGGCGCCCGTTACGGGACAGTCCTCAGGTGAGCTCGGTGGGCCTGTCCGGGCCCGGGGCCAGGTCCGTCTCCTCGAACACCAGGAGCGTGCGGGTGGAGAGCACTTCCGGGATGGCCTGGATCCTCGTCAGTACCAGTTCGCGCAACGACCTGTTGTCCCGGGTGTGCACCAGCAGCAGGACGTCGAAGTCGCCGCTGACCAGCGCGATATGAGTCGCCCCTGGCAGGGCCTGGAGCTGCTCGCGCACCGTGCGCCAGGAATTCTGGACGATCTTGAGAGTGATGTACGCGGAGGCTCCCTGCCCCGCCCGCTCGTGGTCCACCCGCGCGCTGAAGCCACGGATCACGCCGTCGTCGATGAGCCGGTTGATCCGGGCATAGGCGTTGGCCCGGGACACATGGACCCGGTCGGCCACCGACCGTATCGAGGTGCGGCCGTCCGTCTGGAGCAGTCGCAGGATGCGGCGATCGATGGCGTCGAGCGGGCGTGCGGGCGAAACCTGGCCCGGGTCCTCGCCCCCGTCGGCCATTTGTTCAGCTGACATGTGCCCCCGCCTCCCTGTCCTGGACGACCTGCCTCCATCCCAGGCTGTGGAGAACCGTTTGTCCACAGGCTGAAGGTGCCTGTAGCCAAAATGCGCTCACGACCGAACAATCGGTAGGTGAGGCGCACCACATCCGTGCCTCGGCAGCGCTCGACATTTCGATGTATTTCGACACCCCTCGGCATCGGACGATCCCCTGATGCCGACAGACGCCGCTCGAAACCCCTCGATGCCAGGAGGTGCTTGTCATGACGGTCCAAGAGCTGCCCGGCGCGGCCGCTTACCGGCCCACGCCGCCCCCGGCCTGGAAGCCGCTCACCGATCCCGCGCCGCTGCTCCCGGACCCCGAGCCGTACCGCGTGCTCGGTACGGATGCCGTGGCCGACGCCGATCCCGAGCTGCTGCTGCGGCTCTATGCGGAGCTGGTCCGCGGCCGGAGGTACAACGCGCAGGCCACCGCCCTCACCAAGCAGGGCCGGCTCGCCGTCTACCCGTCGAGCACGGGGCAGGAGGCCTGCGAGATAGCGGCCGCGCTGGTGCTGGAGGAGCGGGACTGGCTCTTTCCCAGCTACCGGGACACGCTCGCGGCAGTGGCGCGAGGCTTGGACCCGGTCGAGGCACTGACCCTGCTGCGCGGCGACCGGCACACCGGTTACGACCCGCGTGAGCACCGCATCGCACCGCTCTGCACCCCCCTCGCCACCCAGTTGCCGCACGCCGTCGGGCTGGCACACGCGGCGCGTCTCCAGGGCGACGACGTGGTGGCACTCGCCATGGTCGGCGACGGCGGGACCAGCGAGGGCGATTTCCACGAGGCGCTGAACTTCGCGGCCGTCTGGCGTGCCCCGGTCGTCTTTCTCGTGCAGAACAACGGCTTCGCCATCTCCGTACCGCTGGCGAAGCAGACCGCCGCGCCGACCCTGGCGCACAAGGCCGTGGGGTACGGGATGCCGGGCCGGCTGGTGGACGGGAACGACGCGGCCGCGGTGCACCAGGTCCTCGGTGAGGCGGTGGCGCGGGCCCGCAGCGGCGGCGGGCCGACGCTCGTCGAGGCGGTGACGTACCGCATGGATGCCCATACGAACGCCGACGACGCCACTCGCTACCGCGTCGACAGCGAGGTGGAGGCCTGGCGTGCGCACGACCCGATCCAGCTTCTCGAGCGGGAGCTGACCGGGCGGGGGCTGCTCGGCGACGACGGGATCGAGGAGGCGCGCGTGGCCGCGGAGCGGATGGCAGCCGCCCTGCGCGATCGGATGAACGCCGATCCGGTGCTGGACCCGATGGATCTGTTCGCCCATGTCTATGCGGAACAGACCGCACAACTGCGGGAGCAGGCAGCCCGGTTGCGTGTCGAACTGGACGCCGAGCAGGACCAGCACGGCCATGACGACGTGGAGGAAGGACGATGACCACCGCAGCGGCGACGGCCGGAGAGCGGACGGCGAAGGCCAAACCCGCCACGATGGCGCAGGCACTCGGGCGGGCGCTGCGCGACTCGATGGCACAGGACCCGACGGTGCACGTTCTCGGCGAGGACGTCGGCACGCTCGGCGGGGTCTTCCGGATCACCGACGGGCTGGCGAAGGAGTTCGGCGAGGACCGGTGCACGGACACCCCGCTGGCCGAGGCGGGCATCCTCGGGGCGGCCGTGGGCATGGCGATGTACGGGCTGCGGCCCGTGGTGGAGATGCAGTTCGACGCCTTCGCCTACCCGGCGTTCGAGCAGCTCATCAGCCATGTCGCGAAGATGCGGAACCGGACGGCCGGCGCCATGCCGCTGCCGATCACTGTCCGGGTGCCGTACGGCGGCGGGATCGGCGGGGTCGAGCACCACAGCGACTCCTCGGAGGCCTACTACATGGCGACACCCGGCCTCCATGTCGTCACGCCCGCCACGGTCGAGGACGCGTACGGGCTGCTGAGGGCCTCGATCGCCTCTGACGATCCGGTGGTGTTCCTGGAGCCGAAGCGGCTCTACTGGTCTAAGTCGGACTGGTCGCCCGACGCGCCGGTGGCGGTGGAGCCGATCGGCCGGGCCGTCGTCCGCCGGCCGGGCCGCAGCGCGACGCTGATCACGTACGGGCCTTCGCTGCCCGTCTGTATGGAGGCGGCGGAAGCGGCCGTCGAAGAGGGCTGGGACCTGGAGGTCGTGGACCTGCGCTCGTTGGTGCCGTTCGACGACGAGACCGTTGCCGCTTCCGTCCGGCGTACGGGGCGTGCGGTCGTCGTCCATGAGTCCTCCGGTTTCGGCGGTCCGGGCGGTGAGATCGCGGCCCGGGTCACCGAGCGCTGCTTCCACCACCTGGAGGCGCCGGTGCTGCGGGTCGCCGGGTTCGACATTCCGTATCCGCCGCCGATGCAGGAGAAGCACCATCTCCCGGGCGTGGACCGGGTGCTGGACGCGGTCGCCCGCTTGCAGTGGGAGGCGGAGAGCTGATGCCCCAGGTACTCGAATTCAAGTTGCCGGACCTCGGCGAGGGGCTCACCGAGGCGGAGATCGTGCGCTGGCTGGTGGAGGTCGGCGATGTCGTCGCCATCGACCAGCCGGTCGTCGAGGTCGAGACGGCCAAGGCGATGGTGGAGGTGCCGTGCCCGTACGGGGGTGTGGTGACCGCACGGTTCGGCGAAGAAGGCTCGGAACTACCGGTCGGGGCACCTCTGTTGACGGTTGCGGTCGCAGTGGGACCGGCGCAACCGGTGGGGTCGGTCGAAGGGGTGGACGAGGGAGCAGGGTCCGGTTCGCGTGGGTCCGGGGCTGGCGCTGTGGCTGGTTCGCGTGGGTCCGGGGCCGGTGAGGTGGAGGCGTCCGGCAATGTGCTGGTCGGGTACGGGACGGGTGCGCCGGTGGCGCGCCGTCGGCGGGTCCGTCCCGCAGCCGTGACCGCGGCTGTTCCCGCACGGGCGCCTGTGGCTCCGGCACCGGTTCCCGATCCCGTGCCGGATGCGGTGCCGGGGCCGGTGGCGGTCGTCTCCCCGCTGGTACGGAAGCTGGCGCGGCAGCATGATCTTGATCTGCGGCAGCTGGCGGGCTCCGGACCGGACGGGCTGATCATGCGGGCCGATGTCGAATCCGTGATCAGGGCGCTGGCAGAGGGAAGGGCCGCTCCCCTGGTGGCCCCGGTCCCGACGCCGGGGGCCGTGGCGGAGTCCGTGGCGGTAACGGAGCCGGTTTCGGGATCGGTATTGGGATCGGCATCGGGATCGGTGTCGGGGTTGGCTTCCGGGGTGGTGGGGCAGTCGCTGACGGCGGCGAGACCGGCCGCACATCGGATTCCGTTGCGCGGTGTACGGGGTGCGGTGGCCGACAAGCTGGCGCGCAGCCGGCGGGAGATCCCCGACGCCACGTGCTGGGTCGATGCTGATGCCACCGAGCTGATGGCGGCCAGATCCGCGATGAACAGCGCCGGTGGTTCGGCTGCCGGCCCCAAGGTGTCGGTACTGGCCCTGCTGGCTCGTATCTGCACCGCGGCGCTGGCCCGGTTCCCCGAGCTCAACTCCACGGTGGACCTGGAGGCGCGGGAGATCGTGCGGTTGCCGGAGGTCCATCTCGGGTTCGCGGCGCAGACCGAGCGGGGCCTGGTCGTCCCCGTCGTGCGGGACGCACAGGCCAGGAACACCGAGTCGATCGGGGCCGAGATCCTCCGGCTGACCGAGGCGGCGCGGGCCGGGCGGCTGACCCCGGCGGAGCTGACCGGGGGCACGTTCACACTGAACAACTACGGGGTGTTCGGAGTCGACGGATCGACCCCGATCATCAACCACCCCGAGGCGGCGATGCTGGGCGTCGGCCGGATCGTGCCCAAGCCCTGGGTGCACCGGGGAGAGCTGGCCGTGCGCCAGGTGGTCCAGCTCTCGTTGACCTTCGACCACCGGGTCTGTGACGGCGGCACGGCGGGCGGCTTCCTGCGCTACATAGCCGACTGCGTGGAGCAACCGGCGGTGCTGCTGCGCACGTTGTAGGCGAAAACAGGCGTGGGCTCCCGTTTCCTCCCCTCGCTCGATCCGGCCGATCGGCTCGATCACCGACCGGGAGGATCAGCGGGAGCCCGCGGCCCGCATACTCGGATGCATGACCGCGTATGACGCCATCGTCCTTGCCGGAGGGGCCGCCAAGCGGCTCGGCGGCGCCGACAAGCCCGGGATCCGGGTCGGTGGCCGTGCGCTGCTCGACCGGGTGCTCGCGGCCTGCGCCGACGCCTCGGTGACGGTGGTGGTGGGCGGGCGCCGGTCCACCGTGCGGCCGGTGATCTGGACGCGCGAAGAGCCCCGGGGCGGCGGTCCGTTGGCCGCGCTCGACGCCGGGGTTCGGCGGACCACGGCGGAACGGGTTCTCGTGCTCTCCGCCGACCTGCCGTTTCTCGGGGCGGGCACCGTCGGAGCGCTCCTGGCCGCCGCCGGGGAAGGGCAGCGGGACGGGGCTCTGTGCATCGATCAACAGGGTCGCGACCAGCCTCTCGTCGCCGTCTACCGTGCCGAACCGCTGCGCCGTGAGCTCGCGCTGCTCGCCGCCGAGCACGGTGGTCTGTCCGGGCTCCCCCTGCGTCTACTGACGCAGGAACTCGACCTTGCCCGGGTGGAGGCCGATCCTCTCGCCTCCTTCGACTGCGACACCTGGGAGGACATTGCGTCGGCCCGAGCCCGTATCAGAGAGCATGGGACCGTGCTGGATGAATGGATCACCGCAGTCAAGAACGAACTCGGCATCGAACTCGACGTCGACACCGACGTCCTGCTCGATCTCGCCCGTGATGCCGCCCACGGCGTCGCCCGGCCCGCCGCGCCGCTGACGACCTTCCTGGTCGGGTACGCGGCGGCCAAGGCGAGCAGCGAAGGAGGCGGCGACGGCGACGGTGCCACGGCGGTGGCCGAGGCCGCCCGGAAGGCTGCTGCGCTCGCCCTTCGCTGGGCGGACGAGAACGAGACGCAATGACCACCGGTAACGGCGGGTCCGATCGGCCTCCGGCTGCGGATACCGCATCGATGGGCGTCGGGGCCTCGGCGGCCGGATCACCCTCGGCGGCCGGCGCACGTTCGACGGCCGGATCCTGTTCGGTGGTCGGCTCATGTTCGGCGGACGAAGCACACCCGGCCGACTCGTCTGTGGACGTCGAGCATGAGTCACCCGTCGGCTCGTCTTCGGTTGTTGGTTCGTCCTCGCCCGTCGGCTCGCCTTCGGCCGTCGGCTCGCGTTCGGAGGACGACCGTCTCCGGAGCGGGGAGCGGTGTCCGACTCCGGGAGAGGTGCGGGCGGCTGAGGAGGACCGGGCCGTTGAGCAGGCCCTCGCTCTGGTCGGGCGCCAGTCGTCCGGTGAACCTCACCCCGCGGGTTGGCCCCATGCCGCAGGGCAGCCGCACTCCATGGGCCGGCCTCGCCCCGCGGACGAACCTGCGGCAGCACCCCGTTCGCTGCCCCCGAACCGGAGCCCCGACGCGGCCCCCGGGCATGACCGGCACACGCACACGCACGCGGACAAGCACACGCACGCGGACAAGCACACGCACGCGGACAAGCACACGCACGCGGACAAGCACACGCACGCGGACAAGCACACGCACGCGGACACGTATAAGCACACGGACACGGACATGGGCAGGCATCGGCACAGGTATGCGGCCTCCTGGCGGGAGGCGCGTGCGCTCGCCGTTCGGTCCGGGCGTGCCGTTGCGGTCCGGGCCAGCCGTCTCTCCCTTGACCAGGCGCTCGGACACGTACTCGCCGAGCCGCTCGTCGCGCTCACCGATCTGCCGTCCTTCGACACCTCTGCCATGGACGGCTGGGTCGTCTCCGGACCGGGGCCGTGGAACATCCGCGAGGCCACCGGGGCCGGAGACAAGAAGAGGGCCGATGCCGGCTCAAGCCGGGATCCGGGCATCCTCGCCGGGCGGAGCGCCCCCGCCACGCTTGCCGACGGAGATGCCGTACGGATCGCCACCGGCGCCCGCATCCCGGTGGATGCCAACGCCGTGATCCGCAGCGAGCACGCTCACGTGGACGAGGCCAGGGGGCTGCTCCACGCGACGCACCGGGTGCTGCCCGGCCAGGACATCAGGCCCCGTGGCCAGGAATGCCGTGCCGGCGATCAGCTCATGCCCGCCGGAGCGCTGGTGACACCCGCTGTTCTCGGTCTGGCCGCCGCGGCCGGGTACGACACGCTCGTCGTGGTGCCTCGTCCTCGTGTCGACGTCCTCGTTCTCGGTGACGAACTGCTGACCGGCGGTCTGCCGCACGACGGGCTGATCCGTGACGCGCTCGGCCCGATGATCGGCCCCTGGCTGCGCACGCTGGGTGCCGAGGTCTCGGCCCCGCAGCGCCTCGGCGACGACGCGGCGGCCCTGCGGCGCGCGCTCACCACCTCCGATGCCGATCTGGTCATCACCACCGGTGGTACGGCTGCGGGCCCCGTCGATCACGTCCACCCGGTCCTTGCCGAGATCGGCGCCGAGCTGCTGGTCGATGGAGTCGCCGTCCGACCCGGCCACCCGATGCTGCTGGCCCGGCTCAGGAAGGCGGATTCGGTGGCGGGTTCATCGGAGCGCCAGGGTGAGGCGCGGGGCGAGGGCCCGTATCTCGTCGGGCTGCCGGGCAACCCTTTGGCCGCCGTCTCCGGGCTCCTCACACTCGCCGAGCCCCTGCTCCGCGGGCTGGCTGGCCGGGAGCCGGAGGCGCCGTACCGGGCCGTCGTACGCGACGAGGTGCACGGGCACCCGCATGACACCCGTCTGGTGCCCGTCATCCACCGAGCGGGCGGCGCTGTCGAGAGGCCAGGCAGCGGGTACAGCGGGTACGAGGACGGCAGTGGATACGGCGACGGCAGCGGGGGAACCGGTAGCGATGCCGAGAGCGTCGTACCGCTGCATTACAACGGTCCGGCGATGCTCCGCGGGATCGCTGCCGCTGACGGGCTGGCCGTCGTACCGCCGGGCGGGGTACGGTCCGGCACCGAGGTGGAGATCCTCGATCTACCGTGGGCCTCGGCGATGCCGTGGACGGAAGGGTGTTTCACGTGAAACTTCCCGGCCACGATGCGATGGCCAGGCGCGCGGACGAGCATGTCGTACCCACACGGGTGCTGCTCCCGCGCAGGGTGGTCAACGGTCCGGCGCGGCAGGTCGCCAAGCGGCTGATGATGGCGCTTCTGGTGCTGGCCGCAACGGTGTTGATCGTCTGGGTGGACCGCGGCGGATACCACGATGCCGCCGATGGCCGGGTCGATCTGCTGGACGCGGTGTACTACGCGACAGTCACCCTCTCCACCACCGGCTACGGCGACATCACCCCGTACGGGGACGCCGCCCGGCTCACCAATGTGCTGCTCGTGACACCACTGCGGGTGCTCTTCCTGATCATCCTGGTCGGCACCACTCTTGAGGTCCTTACGGAACGGACCCGGGAGGACTTTCGGCTGAAGCGTTGGAGAACCAACTTGCGTGATCACACCGTTGTCGTCGGCTTCGGGACGAAGGGCCGTTCGGCCATCCAGACCTTGTGTGCCACCGGCCTGAAGAAGGAACAGATCGTCATCGTCGACCCGGCGACCAAGGTGATCGAGATCGCCAACGCCGAAGGGTTCGTCGGTGTGGTCGGCGATGCGACGCGCAGCGAGGTGCTGTTGAGGGCCGAGCTCCAGAAGGCGCGTCAGATCATCATTGCCACCCAGCGGGACGACACGGCGGTGCTGGTGGCGCTGACGGCCCGGCAGCTCAATCGCGGGGCGAAGATCGTCGCAGCGGTGCGCGAGGAGGAGAACGCCCCGTTGCTCCGGCAGTCCGGCGCCGACGCGGTGATCACCAGTGCCAGTGCGGCGGGCCGGCTGCTGGGCCTCTCCGTCCTCAGCCCCAGCGCGGGCACGGTGATGGAGGACCTGATCCAGCAGGGCAGCGGACTCGATCTCGTCGAACGGCCGGTGATAAAGGCCGAGGTGGGCAAGAGTGTCCGGGAGACCGATGATCTCGTGGTCAGCGTGCTGCGGGGACATCGACTGCTGGGTTACGACGATCCGGCGGCCAGTCCGCTCCAATTGACGGACCGTTTGATCACCATCGTGCGCGCCTCGAACGAATTGCCACCGGACACCCCGTCCATGGGCACCCCGCGCCTGCGCGACTGATCCAGGGCGGTGCTCGCACGGCCGGTCCCACGCAGCTCCCGCGCGACTGATCCAAGGCGGTGCCCGCGCGGCTGGTCCCACGCAGCTCTCGCACGACTGGTGCCAGGGGCTCCCGCGCGGCTGATCTGATCCCGGGCGGCGTCCTTCATGGTCCTTCATCTGCCACGGAGTAGCCTCGCCGCCATGTATGCGATCACGATCCCTGAACCCGGCGGTCCCGAGGCACTTGTCTGGGCCGAGGTGCCCGATCCGGTAGCCGGTGAGGGCGAGGTCCTCGTCGATGTCGTGTCCAGCGCGGTCAATCGCGCCGATGTGTTGCAGCGGCAGGGGTTCTACAGCCCGCCGCCCGGCGCGTCCCCGTACCCCGGCCTCGAATGCTCGGGCCGTATCTCGGCGATCGGGCCCGGTGCCACCGGCTGGTCGGTCGGCGACGAGGTGTGCGCGCTGCTCGCGGGCGGCGGATACGCGGAGAAGGTCGCCGTGCCCGCCGGGCAGCTGCTGCCCGTGCCGGACGGCGTCGAGCCGGTTCTGGCCACGGCGCTGCCCGAGGTGACGGCCACGGTCTGGTCCAACGTCTTCATGGTGGCCCATCTGCGCCCCGGCGAGACACTGTTGGTGCACGGCGGATCCAGCGGCATCGGCACGATGGCGATCCAGCTCGCCAAGGCCGTGGGCGCGCGGGTCGCGGTCACCGCCGGGGGGCCGGAGAAGCTGGCGCGCTGCGCGGAGCTCGGGGCCGACATCCTGATCGACTACCGGGAGCAGGACTTCGTCGAGGAACTGCGCAAGGCGACCGACGGGGCCGGTGCGGATGTCATTCTCGACATCGTCGGCGCGAAGTACCTGGACCGGAACGTGAAGGCGCTCGCCGTCAACGGCAGGCTGGCCATCATCGGCCTTCAGGGGGGCGTCAAGGGCGAGCTGAATCTGAGCGCCCTGCTGAACAAGCGGGCGGCCATCACCGCGACCTCGCTGCGCGGCCGCCCGCTCGCCGAGAAGGCCGCCATCGTCGCCGCCGTGCGCGAGCATGTCTGGCCGCTGATCGCCGACGGTGTGGTGCGGCCGATCGTGGACCGCACGGTGCCGATGCCGGACGCCGCCGAGGCCCACCGGGTACTGGAGTCCAGCGCGCACATCGGGAAGGTGCTGCTGCAGGCTCCTGCGGGCTGACGCCCCGGCCCGGCCCCTGCCCGCCCCACCACGCGGAGAGGCCCGGCGCACAGGTCGTGGACCATGTGTGCCGGGCCTCGGTGTTTTTCGTGGTCAGGGGCGTACGCACCAGGGATATCGGAGGTGCGGGACCGAGGGACCAGAAGGACAGGCCCTAGAGGTACGGGCCCGACCTGATGGCCCCGTGCGGGTCCCCGCTGCCGTCCTCGTCCTCGTGCGCGCTGCCCGGCGGAAGGGCGCGGCGCATCTGCTCCAGCTGGGCCCGTGCCGCCATCTGCTGGGCGAAGAGCGCCGTCTGGATGCCGTGGAAAAGGCCCTCCAGCCAGCCCACCAACTGGGCTTGCGCGATCCGGAGTTCCGCCTCGGAGGGCACCGACTCCTCGGTGAACGGCAGGGAAAGGCGCTCCAGCTCCTCCACCAGCTCCGGCGCGAGGCCGTCCTCCAGCTCCTTCACGGAACTGGCGTGGATCTCCTTGAGCCTGACCCGGCTCGCCTCGTCGAGAGGAGCCGCCCTGACCTCCTCCAGGAGCTGCTTGATCATGCTGCCGATGCGCATGACCTTCGCGGGCTGCTCGACCATCTCCGTCACCGGGACCTCACGCGATTCGTCGTCAGTGCCACCGCCGCCGATCGCCATGCCGTCCTGCCCCACCACGAGGACTTGGGGGTGCTCCTGCGACCGTTCATTCCTCGGCATCTCCATGGCGCCATTGTCTCGCACACCTGCCGTACAACACCGTGGTGCCCCCGCAAACGGTTGATCCACCGTTTCCGAGGGCACCAAGTCAGCCGGTCAGCCCACCGACGACACCAACCGCACTGGTCACGCCGCCCGAACCGACGACACCGGCCACTCCGCCCGCACCGCCCCCGCCGACCGCGGCATCACTCGGCCCTCCGTGCCAGCGCGAGGCGGGAGCGGGTGAGTGCCGTCGCGAGCAGACCGGCCAGCAGCGGGACGCCCACGACGAGCAGGCCGAGGGTCGTCCAGGGCAGCACGATCGGTGTGTACGCCGACTCCGTGGGTTCCAGCCGCATCATGTGCAGCGCCTCGCTCAGATCGACCATCCGCAGTGCCACCGCGGGCACCAGTCCCGCCAGAGTGCCGAGCACCACACCCGTGAGTGCCACCACCACGCACTGGAAGCCGGACAGCTTCCGCCGCACGCTCGGGGGCGCACCCACCGCGCTGAGCGTGTTGAGATCGGCCTCCGCGTCCGCCTTGGCGAGGCCCGTCGTGATCGCGGCGGCGCCCAGCGTCACCATTCCGGCGAACAGGGTCAGGATCAGCAGCATGGAGTCGTCGGTCCGGCCGGGGCCGGATTCGTACTGCGTCCAGATGCCGCCGCCGGCCTGCTCGATCGCGCCGTAGGTCCGCTGCTCCTCGGCGCCCGTCGGCGTGTGGGTGAGCCCGTACACGCTTCCTCTCGCTTCGGTGTGCAGGCCGAGCCGTTCCGCGGTCCGCTGCGGCAGGATCATCTTGATCCCGGGGGTGGCGGCGTACTTCTCGGGTGCCACGTACACCTTCAGCCTGTCCGTGGCGGTGCGGGTGCTGCCCGGGTGCAGCTTCCGGTTCTGCTTGTCCTTCTTGCTGTAGCGGTGGACCGCCTTGACGGTGACCTCGCCGTTCTTCGCGAACACCGGGTTGAGCAGTACCGGTGTGCCGGCCGCCAGTGCCTTGGCGGCGGCGGGGTCGTCGAGCTTCACATAGGTGCTGAGCATGGCCTCGTCCGCCACGACGATGCTGCTCGCATCGGCGTTGAAGAGGCCCGACGACATGAGCTCGACCAGACATGCGGGGGAATGCATCAGCTTCTTGTGCTCGTCGGCGGTGAGCCGCGCGGCGAGTTTCTTGGCGCCCTCGCCGGTGAGCGGGCAGGAGCTGGCCTGGCCGGCGGGCTTGACCAGTTCGAGCGAGCCGCAGTGGTTCTCCTCGTCGCCGTAGATGTCGCAGTCGCTGCCCGCCCAGACCCGTCGGAAGTCGGCGTGCCCCCCGGTGACGGCCATGTTCCGCTCGACGGCGGCCCGTGCCAGCGGGAGCCGGGCGGCAGCCTCGGCATCGGAGGAGGAGAGGACGACGGTCTTCTCGTTCAGCGAGGGGACGTAGTTGAACTCGGCCTCGGCCGCGGCGCTGGACATGTACGTGGCGATGGCCACCGAACCGGCGACGGCCGCCATCACGGCCGCGACCGCGGGAGCGGTACGGCCGCGGTTGCGGGCCGCGTCGCGCAGCGCCAGCCGGGGAGAGAGCGGCAGCCAGCGGGCGAGCCGCCCGAGGAAGCCGACGATCACCGGGATGCAGGCGAGCAGCCCGAGCTCGGCGGTCACCGAGCCGCCGGCGACCAGCGTCGAGTCCCCGTCGGTGCCGCCGTAGATGGCGACGGCGACACCGATGGCCAGCACGCAGGCGCCCAGAACGGGCAGCACCCGGGAGGAGCGGCGGACGCCGCGGCGGCCGGTGAGCGACTCCAGCACGGACTGCCGGCTCGCCACGATCGCCGGGGCGAACGCCGCCAGGAGACCGGTGATCAGGCCGATCACGGCGATGGCCAGCAGTTCCTTCGGGTTCAGGGCAAGAGAGACGAAGCGCTGCCCGGCCCACTCCTCGATCATGGGGCGGAACACAGCGGTGGCTCCCAGCCCGACCACCACACCGGCCGCGGCTCCGATGCCGCCGAGCACCAGACCGCCGCCGAGCACCACGGCCCGGACGTGGCGTCTGTCCCCGCCACAGGTGCCGAGAAGGCCGAGCTGGCGGCGGGAGCGGCGCGCGCCGACCGCGAAGGCCGGTCCGGCGAGCAGCACGATCTCCAGGACCGCCATGGCGACCACGGTGACGAGCGCAGCGCTCAGCGGCCCGGAGTCCTCCGAATACGTCTCGCGGTTCTTCCTGGCCAGCGGGACCTCGGAGAGCGGCGGCGGGTCGAGGACGACCTGACGGGACTTGACGAGGATGCCCGACTTATTGGCCGCCATGACGTCCGGCCAGGTCACCCCCACCCCTTCGGGGCCCTTGACCAGCCAGCTCTTGGAGCCGACGTTCGGCGGCACCACGTTCTTGTCGTGGTCGGCCCTGGCCTGCCACGGGGCGATGACCGCTCCCGGATCGGCGTACAGCGCCTCGGTGTCCAGCATGTCCGGCTGCTCGACCACGCCGGTGATCGTGTACTTCTCGCCGGAGTTGCGCACGGTGGTGGCCGAACCGATGTGCAGGCCGGTCGACTTCAGGAACGGCTCGGTGGCGGCCACCTCGTCCGGGCCGTGCGGGTAGTCACCGCGTACGAGGTCGATCTTGCCGCGGGCCAGCTCGTCCGATGTCCGGAACTCGTAGATCTCGGTGTTGGCGACGCCGTAGCCGGTGGTGACGCTCGCCGGGACGGACTGGATGCTGATCGCCCGCGAGCCCTTGGGGAACGTGGTGCTGATGTCGATCGACGGGCCGGTGTCGTCCACCGGCGCGTTCTCGTCGACCCGGTCGTACCTCTCCGCTTCGGGCATCTGCTCGATGGGGCCGATCTGCTGATCGCTGAAGAGCGCGTCGGCGGAACCCATTGCTGCGGTCAGCTGCTCGGCCGTGGTCGATGTCACGCTGCGGTACGTCACGTCGAGGGCGGTGACGCCGACCACGGGGGCGGCGATCATCGCGACCACCAGTGCGCTGCGGCCCTTGGACCGCATCGCGTCGCGCCGGGCTATCCGTAGGGCGGCGCGCCAGCCGGTGAAGACGCTCACTCGGCGGCCTCGGCGGCGAGGAGCGAGTGGGCGTCGGCGTTGTCGGTGAGCGTCTGGTCGACGATCGAACCGTCCCGCAGGAACACGACCCGGTCCGCCCAGGCCGCGTACCGCGGCTCGTGCGTCACCATCACGCCGGCCGCGCCCTGGTCGCAGCGGCTGCGCAGCAGTGCGAGCACCGTCTCGCCGGTCTCGGAGTCGAGCGCTCCGGTCGGTTCGTCGGCGAGCACCAGGCGCCGGTCCCCCACCAGCGCACGGGCTATCGCGACACGCTGCTGCTGGCCGCCGGACATCTCGTCCGGGAACCGGTCGGCGACCTCCAGGAGCCTCATCTCCTCAAGCGCCGCCCGAGCCTCCTTGCGGGCCTTGCGGACGGAGATGCCGTCGAGCTCGCGCGGCAGGGCGATGTTCTCGGCGGCGGTGAGGGCGGGGATGAGGTTGTAGTCCTGGAAGACGTAGCCGACGCTGCGGCGGCGCAGGGCGGCGATGCCCTTGCGGCCGAGTCCGGCGATGTCCTGGCCCTCGATGACGACCTGGCCGCTGGTCGCGGTGTCGAGACCCCCCGCGATGGTCAGCAGGGTGGACTTGCCGGAGCCGGACGGGCCCATCACGGCGACGAGTTCACCGGCGCGCACGGAGAGGTCGATGCCGCGCAGGGCGTGCACCTCGGCTATGCCGGAGCCGTGGGTGCGGGTGAGCGCCCGGAGTTCGAGCACCGGTTCACCGGCCGGTATCGGCGAGTCGGCCGGTGCCGCGGATCGGGACGGGGCGTGCGAGGACATGGTGAGTGGTTCCCCCTCGGAACGGGTGTGGGGCGACGGGCCCGCGGTCTGTGCTTCGCAGTCAGCAGTCAGCAGTCAGCAGTCAGCGGTCAGCGGTCAGCGGTTCGCCGTCTGCTGTCTGTGGTTCGCCGACTGCGGTTCGCGTCAGCGCCGGCTGCGCGGGCGGGCGGTGCGGGGCGCGGCGCGGCCGGTCGTACGCACCTCGGGTTCCGGCTCCGTGGCGGCGGCCTCTGCGAGGCGGACCAGCCGGGTCTCGCAGTGATCCAGCCAGCGTGTCTCGGCCTCCGCCTGGAAGATCAGCTGCTCCAGTACGAGCAGCCAGGCGACCTCGTCGCGGTTGGCCGGCACGTCGCTGAGCGACCGCGCCTTGAGGCGGGTGTAGTCCTGCATCGCCTTCAGGGTGTGGTGGCGCTGGGACTGGATGACGGCACGGATGTCGACCCCCGGTGCGCCGACCGCCATGGCGAGCTTGATGGCCAGCTCGTCACGGGGCGGGTTGCTGCGGTCGACGGGCGTCTCGAACCAGTTCCGCAGCTCGGTGCGTCCGTCGTCGGTGATTGCGTACAGGGCGTGCCCCTGGTCGTCCTCGTCGTCCTGGACGACCAGACCGTCACGCTCCAGCCGGCTCAGCGTCGTGTACACCTGGCCGACGTTGAGCGGCCAGGTGGAGCCGGTGCGCGATTCGAATTCGGTACGGAGCTGGGAGCCGTATCGGGGGCCCCGTTCCAGAAGGGCCAGCAGCCCGTGACGGATCGACATACTCAGTATGTATACCGAGTATGTTGCTCGGTGCAAATCTCCGCCGGGCGTGTGGGCGGCGGTGAGGGGCCCGGTTCGTGGAAGATCCGTGGAGGATCCGTGGAAGACGTGGGCGGCTCAGTCCGGGCGGCGCATACGGAACGCCAGAAAGCCCAGCCCCAGCCCGATCAGCGTGATTCCCGCACCCAGCGATACCCGCTTCATCTGTTGAACGGCCGGCGCGTTCAGGGCCTGCGGCGAGAGCGGGCCGGTCCCGGGGGACGTGCTCGCCGCGGGTATCGCGGCCGGCGCGGGCCCCGGATCGGTCGCCGCGGGGGGCGGGTCGGGCCGCGGGCGCGAACTGTCCACGCGCGCGAGCTCCCACGGCAAGAGCTGCCGTCCGGGGCGCAACCGCCCCTCCCCGGCCTCGCGCCCGGCGAGCGGGGGCTGCACCTCGGGCTGCGGCGGCTCCTCGTCGGAGCCGGGGGCCGAAACGGAGTCGGGGTCGGAGTCCGAAGCAGACTCGGGGTCGGAGTCGGAGGTGGCCGGGGAGCCGGAGGCCGGGGATCCGGGAGGTGCGGGAGCGGCTGTTCCGCCGCCCGAGGGAACGGTCGTCGGTATCGCCGAGGGGGCGGCCGTAGGGGTGACCGGCTCCTCGGCTGACGGATCGGCACCGGGTATACCGGAAGGCTGGGCGGAGGCTCCGGCCGAGGTGTGCGGGGGCGGTGTTATCGGGGTGCTGAACGGGCCTATTGGCCGGTCGGGCGCGCGCTGGACGGCCTGCGTCTCGCCTGCCGCAGTCCCCAGCGCCGCACCCGCCGTCAATATCAGGCAGGCCACGCGCCTCGTGGGTCGTGAGGGGAGAAGTCCTGGAGCCATGGGGTCAGCGTCACATGTGGCGGTATGTCCGGCATCTCGGACGTATGGCGCTCCGGGCGCCGCCCTCGCTCGTGCTCAATCGCGCGCGACGGCCCGTCATCCAACCCGCACACGCACCGGCCCGTCACCTCAGCCTCCGCACGAGCCGCCGAAGTGCGAGCCGCCGAAGTGCGAGCCGCCGAAGTGCGAGCCGTACAAGTCCGCACGAGCCGCACGAGTACGTACGAGGCCGGGCAGGTCCGGACTCAGGCCGGGTCGCCCGTCGCGACGCGCAGTTCGAAGTGGGCGCCGGTCTTGTCCACGGCGGTGCCGGACGACGGGAACTGGTCGATGACCTGATCCTCCGCGTACGCGTTCCCGGGGACCTTGACCTTCTTGACGGTCCAGCCGGCCGCGTCCGCGCACGCCTTCGCGGAGAGGTAGTCCTTGTACAAGAACTTCGGCGCGTCCACCTTCTTCGTGTCGTCGCTGTCCTCCATCGCGTCCGTGCAGTCCTCCGTGTCCATCGTCCGGTTCCGTTCCGGATCCTTGTGCTCGCCCGCGGCCGGTGACTCGTTCGCGGTCGTGCCGCCCTTCGAGTCGTCGTTCTTCAGCGAGAGCACCGTGATCAGCCCGCCGATCGCGATCAGCGCGACCACGATCGAGCCCACGATCACCGGCATGTTCCGCTTGGAGCCGCCCCCGCCCGAGCCGGAGTGCGACTGCGTCTGGGTCTGCGGCGAGACCGTGTAGGGCGGCGGCGTCTGCTGCTGCATCGGGGCCTGGCTCTGGTACGCCTGGGCCGACTGCGGGTAGCCGTACGACGGTGCCGGCGTGGGGGCCGGGGTCGCCGGACCGTACGGGCCCGGCTGGGCGCCCGACTGGTACGGGCCCGGCTGGTACGGCGTCTGGACGCTCTGGGGCATCCCGCCGGACTGGTCGACCGGCGGGAAGACCGCCGAGCCGACGCCCGAGCCGCTGTTCGCCGGGGCGCCGCCGCCCGCGACGATCACCGGCGCGCCCGTGGAGCCGCTCGCGGCCAGCACGCGGGCGATCTCGTCCTGCATCGCCGCCGCGCTCGGGAAGCGTTCGTTCGGGTTCTTCTTCAGCGCGCGGGCGACCAGCGCGTCCAACGCCGGGGTGATCGACCGGTTGATGGTGGAGGGTGCGACCGGCTCCTCCTGGACGTGCGCGTACGCGATGGCCAGCGGGGAATCCGCGTCGAAGGGGATTCGCCCGGTCAGCAGCTGGAACAGCATGATGCCGACCGAGTACAGGTCGGAGCGGGCGTCCACGCCGCGGCCCAGGGCCTGCTCGGGGGAGAGGTACTGCGGGGTGCCGACGACCATGCCGGTCTGCGTCATCGACGTGACGCCCGACTGCATGGCGCGGGCGATGCCGAAGTCCATGACCTTCACGACACCGCGCTTGGTCATCATCACGTTGCCGGGCTTGATGTCGCGGTGGACCAGGCCCATTTCGTGGCTGGTGTCCAGCGCGGCCAGTACGTCGGACGTCACCTTCAGTGCCCGGTCGGCCGGCATCGCGCCATGGTGCTGGATGTCCGCCTGGAGCACGGAGCCGAGCGGCTGCCCCTCCACGTACTCCATGACGATGTACGGCATCAGCGCGCCGCCGAGCTCGTCCTCGCCGGTGTCGAAGACCGAGACGATGTTGGTGTGCTGCAGTTTGGCAACGGCCTGCGCCTCGCGCCGGAAGCGTTCACGGAAGGACTGCTCGCGGCCCAGCTCCGTATGCAATGTCTTGATTGCGACCTGTCGGTCCAGGGCGGTGTCGTACGCCAGGTATACGGACGCCATCCCGCCCTCGCCGAGCAGGTCGCGAAGCTGGTAGCGCCCGCCGGCGACGGAACCGCCCGCGTAGCGACCCTGAGCGCCGTGTGCGCCGTCCTGGCTCATGACTAGCTTCCCCCTCGGCGCGCGACTCACGCGATCATCCCTATTACGCGCCAAGTCTGCCCGAGGGGTACGACACGTCAAGCCAGGTGCCCGTTCCGTGACCCTACGCACAAGAAGCGTCTCGGAAGCGTTACAGGAACCGCATGAAATTTGCGTGGACGGCACGCCGGGCGGTTGGGTAACCGGTCCCTCTCGGAAACGGTGCGTCCGAAAGAGGCTGTAGCGTGACGTGGCAATGCAGCTAGACACCGTGAGAACCCGCGGACGCGCGGACAGATACGACGGCGAGGACTGATGGCACCCGATTCCGAAGCAAACGGCGGCGGAGTTTCGGATGGCACCGACTCCTGGGGCATCGGCGGTGTCGTCGGTGACGGACGTTACCGGATGACCCACCGCCTCGGCCGGGGCGGCATGGCCGAGGTGTTCGCGGCCGAGGACGTCAGGCTGGGACGCACGGTCGCCGTGAAGCTCCTGCGCTCCGATCTCGCCGAGGACCCGGTCTCCAAGGCCCGGTTCACGCGCGAGGCGCAGTCGGTCGCCGGACTCAACCACCACGCGATCGTCGCCGTGTACGACTCCGGCGAGGACATCGTGGGCGGGGCGACCGTCCCCTACATCGTGATGGAGCTGGTCGAGGGCCGCACCATCCGCGATCTGCTGATCAGCGCCGAGGCCCCGCCGCCCGAGCAGGCGCTGATCATCGTTTCCGGCGTGCTCGAAGCACTCGCGTACTCGCACCAGCACGGCATCGTGCACCGCGACATCAAGCCGGCCAACGTGATCATCACCAACTCCGGTGCGGTCAAGGTGATGGACTTCGGCATCGCCCGTGCGCTGCACGGCGCGCAGTCGACGATGACCCAGACCGGCATGGTCATGGGCACGCCGCAGTACCTCTCCCCCGAGCAGGCGCTGGGCAAGGCCGTCGACCACCGCTCCGACCTCTACGCCACCGGCTGCCTGCTGTACGAACTCCTGGCGCTGCGGCCCCCGTTCATGGGAGAGACGCCGCTGTCCGTCGTGTACCAGCACGTCCAGGACATTCCGGTCCCGCCGTCCGAGGTCCTGGACGCGGTGCCGCCGGAGCTGGACGGGCTGGTCATGCGCTCCCTCGCGAAGGACCCGGACGACCGGTTCCAGAGCGCCGAGGAGATGCGCGGCCTCATCCAGTACAGCCTCCAGATGCTTCAGGTGCAGGGCGGCCACACGGGTACGTGGAACACCGGTGCAGTCGCCATGCACGAAGGCGGGAACACCCCGGCCATGGGCGTCGCCGGGGCCACGATGGCGATGGGCCACCCGCATCACGGGGACACCTCGCAGGGTCCGATCCTGCCGCCGATGAACCCCGACGACGGCGGTTACGAGGGCGGGCACCAGGGCGGCGGCGGTCGCGGCAAGCTGTGGCTGTTCGTCGTGCTCGCGCTGATCGCGATCGGGGCGGGTGTCGCCATCGCGGTCAACGCCGCGAACGACACCGGTTCGACCCCTGAGAAGAAGCCCGACAAGACCACCAGTTCGCCGTCCCCGTCGAAGACGTCGTCCGGGCCGAGCGACGAGAAGAGCCAGGAGCCCCAGGCGCCGGAGAACTCCACCGGCAACCAGCAGGACACGCCGCCGCCGCGGAGCTACTCCCCGTCGACCACCCCGACCCAGCCGTCCGAACCACCGTCGAAGGAACCGTCCACCCCGGCCAACGGCAGCACCGGTACGGACACCGGCGGTACCACGGACACCGGCGGCACCGGTACGGACGGCGGTAGCACGGGTACGGACACCGGCGGTACCACGGACACCGGCGGCACCGGTACGGACGGCGGCAGCACGGGTACGGACGGCGGCAGTACGGGTACGGAGGGCGGCAGCGGCGCCACCACCGGTACATCCGCGGCGGCCGGGCCCGGTACGGGCACCACGTCCTGACCCGACCGACGGCCAAGCCACCGCCCCGGCGATGACCGGGCCCCGGCCCGTGAACGCCTCGCGCACCGGCCCGGTCGTTCACGGGCCGGTCACCCCGTGAACGCCTCGCGCACCGTCTCGTACTCGCGCGTCCACCAGACCGCCAGGGCCGACACCGCAGGGAACTGCGGGTCGGCCCTCCGGTCGTGCAGGCAGTACCGCCAGCGCAGTATCCAGAAGTCGTTGAGCCGCTCCCACCACACCCGGTGCACCGCGGCGGCCAGTTCCGCCGCCCCCGCCCCGGCCGCCTGCCGGTAGGCCCGCGCGTACGCCCGCACCTTTTCCAGCTCCAGCTTCCCGGCCGGCAGTACGAAGAAGATCGCCGCGGCCCGAACCGCCTCCTCCGCCCGTGGCTGGACGCCCAGCCGGTCCCAGTCGAGGATCGCGACCGGGTCGCCGCCCCGGTACAGGACGTTCAGCGGGTGGAAGTCGCCGTGCACCCACCCGGTGGCCTGGGCGTCGGGGGTGGGGGGCCTGCGAGCGGCGTGCCGTTCCAGCAGGGTGCGCCGCTCCAGGAGGCGGTGTTCGGCCAGTTCGTCGAAGGAGTCCCGGGGGCGGCGCCCGCGGGCGGCCGTCAGCAGGTCGTCGATCAGCGCGAAGGTGTCGGCGGGGTCGGGGCTCCGGTACCCGACCGACCGGTGCGCGAGCCCCGTGCCCGCCCCCATGACCTGTTCGAGCCCGGTGTGCACGGCCCCGAGCAGCGCCCCGAGCCGCTCCGACTGGGCGGTGCTGAGCTGGGCGCCCGCCCGGTGCAGCCCGTCCACCCACGGGTGCAGGGCGTAACACCGGCCGCCGATCTCCGTGACCGTGTCGCCCTCGGTGTCCTGCACGGGCGGGGCGACGGGCACACCCAGCGACTGCAGCCGCTGGGTGGCGCGGTGCTGGCGGACGATCGTGGCGCGGTCACCGGTGGAGTCGTCGAGGTGGTGCTTGAGGAAGTAGGAGCCGCGGGTGGTGGAGACGCGGTAGCCGTGGTTGAGCAGGCCCTTGGTGATGGGCTTGCAGCTCAGGGGTTCACCGGCGTCCGGATAGTGGCGCAGCACCTCGTTCACCGGGGGCACGGGCGGCCGTGGCACGGACGGGAACAGCACCTTGTCCACCGGGGACACCGGTGGCGCGGGCACGGACCGGAACAGCACCTTGTCCACCGGGGACACGGGCTGAGCGGGCACGGACGGGAACAGCACCTCGCCGGCCGACGGAGCGGGCGGAAGGGTGACAAATGAGCGCGGCACTCACCAGATGTTAGATCACGCTGTGTGGCCGAATCGGCTGACTTGCGTCGAAGCCCAGAGTGTGCACGGAGACGAAGTGCGGTTCGATCCTGAGGTACGCCGGGTCGAAGGGCTCCCCGTTCACCCGGGCGGGACCGTCGCCGAAGAGCTCGCGCTGGCCGGGCGCCGGGTGCACGATCTCGGCGGTGCCGGTGAACTGCACGGCCCACAGATCGTCGTCGCTCCCCGGACCGCTCCCCGGACCGCCGCCCGGACCGGCGGCGTCGAAGTTGTCCGCGCCGTACGCCACGACCGTGCCGTCGCATGTGCTGTGGTACCCGAAACCGCTGTGCATCCGCAGGACCACGCGGCCGTCGATCACGACGTGGCGGGCCACCGACAGAAACGGGAGGGCACGCATGCTCGTCGCCAGCCGGCCGTAGCGGACGCGGCCGAGCAGTTCGATCGCCTGGAGTTCCTCGGAGGACATGGCCTCCACTCTCCGCCACCCGGGAGGTCGCAGAAAGAGGCCGCGGCCCCGGTTGGTCCGGGACCAAAGTCCCGAAGATCACCGGGGCGCGGCCCCTCGGACCCTGCGCCTGGGTCGTCCCGGCCGCCCGGGGCGTGGTGCTCAGCGCTTCTCCGCCTGGAGCCTGGCCACGTACGCGGCGGCCTGCGAACGCCGCTCCATGCCCAGCTTGGAGAGCAGGCTGGAGACGTAGTTCTTGATCGTCTTCTCGGCGAGATGCAGCCGCTCGCCGATCACCCGGTTCGTCAGCCCCTCGCCGATCAGATCGAGGATCTTGCGCTCCTGGTCGGTGAGACCGGCGAGCTTGTCCTCGCCCCGGCCCTTCTTGCCGTCGCGCAGCCGCTCCAGCACCCGGGCGGTCGCCACGGGGTCCAGCAGCGACTTCCCGGCCGCCACGTCGCGTACCGCGTTCAGCAGTTCGTTGCCCCGGATCGCCTTCAGCACATAGCCCGACGCACCCGCCATGATCGCGTCGAAGAGTGCCTCGTCGTCGGCGTACGAGGTGAGCATCAGGCATTTGATGTTGTCGTCCTGGGAACGGACCTCCCGGCAGACCTCCACCCCGCTCCCGTCCGGCAGCCGTACGTCGAGCACCGCCACATCGGGCCGGGTCGCGGGGATACGGACCAGCGCGTCCGCCGCGGTGCCGGCCTCGCCGACGACCTCGATGTCGTCCTCGGACGAGAGCAATTCATGGACTCCGCGTCGGACGACTTCGTGGTCGTCCAACAGAAAAACGGTGATTTTTCCTTGTTCGCGCACAAAACGCAGTCTCACACACTCACCTCTTCCCTGCCGCCGAACGGCGGGATAACGTGCCGTTGTTCCGGCGGCCTGCAAGGCTGTTACCAGTGCTGTGACCAGCGAGAGTTCCCGACTTTTTCGATTTACTTGGAAATCCAAGCAAAATCGCAGGTCAGATAGGGTTTCGCAGTTATGCGGCGTACTGGGTAACGTGCTTTTGGCAGGGCGCTCGCCGGGGCACCTGTCACGCCTGTTCCCGGACCGAGCGGCACCCACCCCGTGCACGGGTACGGACACAGGCGAGCCGCACTGGCTTCCCGGCAGACCCCGGGGGCCGGACCGACGGAGGAGCACGCACGTGACCGTGGAGAGCACTGCCGCGCGCAAGCCGCGACGCAGCAGCAAGCGGACCAGCGCCGTGAAAACGACCGCGAAGACGTCCGCGAAGACGCCACAGAGTTCCGAGCCCGAGCTCGTACAGCTGCTGACGCCCGAGGGCGAGCGAGTGGAGCATCCGGACTATTCGATCGACCTGACCGCGGACGAGCTGCGCGGTCTGTACCGGGACATGGTCCTGACCCGTCGCTTCGACGCCGAGGCCACCGCCCTCCAGCGCCAGGGCGAGCTGGGCCTGTGGGCCTCGCTGCTCGGCCAGGAGGCCGCGCAGATCGGCTCCGGCCGGGCCCTGCGCGACGACGACTACGTCTTCCCGACGTACCGCGAGCACGGTGTCGCCTGGTGCCGGGGTGTCGATCCGACCAATCTGCTCGGGATGTTCCGTGGCGTGAACCACGGTGGTTGGGACCCGAACAGCAACAACTTCCACCTGTACACGATCGTCATCGGCTCGCAGACCCTGCACGCCACCGGCTACGCCATGGGCGTCGCCAAGGACGGCGCGGACTCGGCCGTGATCGCGTACTTCGGCGACGGCGCCTCCAGCCAGGGGGACGTCGCCGAGTCCTTCACCTTCTCCGCGGTCTACAACGCCCCGGTCGTCTTCTTCTGCCAGAACAACCAGTGGGCGATCTCCGAGCCGACCGAGAAGCAGACCCGCGTCCCGCTCTACCAGCGCGCGCAGGGCTTCGGCTTCCCCGGCGTCCGGGTCGACGGCAACGACGTACTCGCCTGCCTGGCCGTCACCAGGTCGGCGCTGGAGCGGGCCCGCCGGGGGGAGGGGCCCACCCTCGTCGAGGCGTTCACCTACCGGATGGGCGCGCACACCACCTCCGACGACCCGACGAAGTACCGGGCGGACGAGGAGCGGGCCTCCTGGGAGGCCAAGGACCCGATCCTGCGGCTGCGTGCGTACCTGGAGAAGGAGGGCGCCGCCGACGAGGCGTTCTTCACCGCGCTGGACGAGGAGAGCGAAGCGCTCGGCAAGCGGGTGCGCGAGGCGGTACGGGCGATGCCCGACCCCGACCCGATCGCGATCTTCGACAACGTCTACGCCGACGGAAACCCGCTCGTCGACGAGGAGCGCGCCCAGTTCGCCGCCTACCAGGCATCGTTCGCCGACTCTGCCGAGGAGAGCAAGTAGCCATGGCCATGGAAAAGATGTCCATTGCGAAGGCTCTCAACGAGTCGCTGCGCAAGGCTCTCGACACCGACCCCAAGGTCCTCATCATGGGTGAGGACGTCGGCAAGCTCGGCGGGGTCTTCCGGATCACCGACGGACTCCAGAAGGACTTCGGCGAGGACCGGGTGATCGACACCCCGCTCGCCGAGTCCGGCATCGTCGGTACGGCGATCGGCCTGGCCCTGCGCGGCTACCGGCCCGTTGTGGAGATCCAGTTCGACGGCTTCGTCTTCCCCGCTTACGACCAGATCGTCACGCAGCTCGCCAAGATGCACGCCCGCGCGCTCGGCAAGATCAAGCTGCCGGTCGTCATCCGGATTCCGTACGGCGGCGGCATCGGTGCCGTCGAGCACCACAGCGAGTCACCCGAGGCCCTGTTCGCGCACGTCGCGGGGTTGAAGGTGGTCTCGCCGTCGAACGCGAGCGACGCCTACTGGATGATGCAGCAGGCCGTCCAGAGCGACGACCCGATCATCTTCTTCGAGCCGAAGCGCCGCTACTGGGACAAGGGCGAGGTCGAGACCGACTCCATCCCCGGCCCGCTGCACAAGGCCTCGGTGGCGCGTACCGGCACCGACCTCACGCTCGTCGCGTACGGCCCGATGGTGAAGGTCTGCCTGGAGGCGGCCGCGGCCGCCCAGGAAGAGGGCAAGTCGATCGAGGTCCTCGACCTGCGCTCGATGTCCCCGATCGACTTCGACGCCATCCAGACCTCGGTCGAGAAGACCGGCCGGCTCGTCGTGGTCCACGAGGCGCCGGTGTTCTACGGCTCCGGGGCCGAGATCGCCGCCCGGATCACCGAGCGCTGCTTCTACCATCTGGAAGCACCGGTGCTGAGGGTCGGCGGCTACCACGCCCCGTACCCGCCGGCGCGGCTGGAGGACGAGTACCTGCCGGGTCTCGACCGCGTGCTCGACGCCGTCGACCGCTCGCTGGCGTACTGAGGACTGGGACGTGACAACGATGACCGACACTTCCAACGCTGCTCGCTTCCGTGAGTTCAAGATGCCCGACGTGGGCGAGGGACTGACCGAGGCCGAGATCCTCAAGTGGTACGTCCAGCCCGGCGACACCGTCACCGACGGCCAGGTCGTGTGCGAGGTCGAGACGGCGAAGGCGGCCGTGGAGCTGCCGATCCCGTTCGACGGGGTGGTGCACGAGCTGCGTTTCCCCGAGGGCACGACCGTCGACGTCGGCCAGGTGATCATCGCGGTGGACGTGGCACCGGGCAGCGGTGACGCGGCCCCGGCGCCGGTTGCCGTTCCCGCGCCGGTCGCGGAGCCGTCGGAGCCCGAGGCTCCCAAGGGCCGTCAGCCGGTCCTGGTGGGGTACGGCGTCGCCGAGAGCTCGACCAAGCGGCGGGCCCGCAAGGGCGCCACGAAGGCGGTGCCCGCTGCCGCCGCGGCGATCCAGGGCGAGATGAACGGCCATGCCACCGCGGTCCCGGAGAGCCGGCCACTGGCCAAGCCGCCGGTGCGCAAGCTGGCCAAGGACCTGGGCATCGACCTGGCGACGGTCGTTCCGACCGGCGAGGGCGGGATCATCACCCGCGAGGACGTGCACGCGGCGGCCAAGCCCGTACCCGCGCAGGCCCAGGCGCCCGTCGCCGCCGCTCCGGTGGCGGCCGAGGCCCCGGCTCCGGCCGTCGTCGCCACGGCGGGCGCCCGCGAGACCCGTATCCCGGTCAAGGGCGTACGGAAGGCCATCGCCCAGGCGATGGTCGGCAGCGCCTTCACGGCTCCGCATGTCACCGAGTTCGTGACCGTCGACGTGACGCGCACGATGAAGCTGGTGGCGGAGCTCAAGGAGGACAAGGAGATGGCGGGGGTGCGGGTCAACCCGCTCCTGATCATCGCCAAGGCGCTCCTGGTCGCGATCAAGCGGAACCCGGGCGTCAATGCCGCCTGGGACGAGGCCAACCAGGAGATCGTCCAGAAGCACTATGTGAACCTGGGCATCGCCGCCGCGACCCCGCGCGGTCTGATCGTGCCGAACATCAAGGACGCGCACGAGCAGACGCTCCCGCAGCTGGCCGCGTCCCTGGGCGAGCTGGTCTCCACGGCCCGCGAGGGCCGGACGTCCCCCGCCGCGATGGCGGGCGGCACGGTGACCATCACCAACGTCGGTGTCTTCGGCGTCGACACGGGCACGCCGATCCTGAACCCGGGCGAGTCCGCGATCCTCGCGGTCGGTGCGATCAAGCTCCAGCCGTGGGTCCACAAGGGCAAGGTGAAGCCCCGTCAGGTCACCACGCTGGCCCTGTCGTTCGACCACCGCCTGGTCGACGGCGAGCTCGGCTCCAAGGTCCTGGCGGACGTCGCCGCGATCCTGGAGCAGCCGAAGCGGCTGATCACCTGGGCGTAGCAGTCACTTCAGTACCTGTGCGAGATGGGCCCGCGCGAAGTTCGCGCGGGCCCATCGGCATGTCCGGCCCCTGCCGCAGGGCGAGTTCGGCGAACACGGTCTTCCCGACGGTTCGAGGCTCGACGCCCCAGCGGTCCGCGATCCGCGCGACGATCAGGAGCCCCCGCCCGTAGCACTCGTCGCCCGCGGCCTCGCGCAGACCGGGCAGCCGCTCGCCGCGCGGGTCACTGACCGCGATACGGAGCGTGGTCGCGGTGAGCGTGAGGTGAACGCGGAAGAGCCGCCCCCGGATGGCGCCGTGCAGTAACGCGTTGGTCGCCAACTCGCTGACCAGCAAGGCCGCGTCGCCGGCCAGCCCCGGATACCCCCACTCCCGTACGAGCCGCGCGGTACGGCGCCGGGAGAAGGTGACGCTGCGGGCGGTCGGCGTGAAGTTGAGTCTGTCCTCGCGGAGGACGGGTTCGGGGACGGAGATCTGTTCGGCTGCGGTCATGGGCGCGTGCCTCCGTGGGTGCGGGCGGTGGCGATGCCGCGCCTGCGGGGCGCCATTTCTGGGCGCGGGGCAGGGCGGTGCACTTCCGCCGACTGATTCCGCTGTGCGAGCGGCTGTGAGCCGAACGTAGCGACTCCCTGAAGTTGGAGGCAAGTGAAACGGAGCCAATTGTCTCCAACGAGCTACAGCAGTCGACCGTCTGCATTGCGGGAGGCCACACTGGGGCGGTGAATCGAGCGACTCGGCAAGGCAATCGATCGTCAACTGTCCTGGGACGCAGGCTCGGCAGCGAGTTGCTGCGCCTGCGAGACGCGTCGGGGAAGACGCAGCAGCAGGCTGCTCAGGTCATCAGCGCGACCAACTCCAAGATCGTGAAGATGGAGCAGGGATGGGTTCCGATGAGGGATCCGGACATCCGTGCCCTCTGCGAGTTCTACGGTCTCGATGACGCGCAGCTCGTCGACCGCCTGCTGGAGGTGGCCCGGATGGATCGGGAGCGCCGCAAGGCGAAGGGCTGGTGGAACCAGTACCCGGAACTCCGTTCACTGGTCGAGTACGTTGCGCTCGAAGACATCGCCAAGGGAGTCAGGACCTGGCAAGGGGCGTTCGTACCGGGCCTGCTCCAGACGCCGGACTATGCGAGGGCGCTCGCTGTCGGCAACGCGGACTGGGACGACCCCGACGAGATCGAGCGGTTCGTCGAAGCGAAGATCGCACGCCAAACACGCCTCGCGGACGGCAGTCCTCTGGCGCTGTGGGCGATCGTCGCGGAAGGAGCGCTGCGGCAATTGGTCGGTGGCCGCGACGTGATGCTCGCTCAACTGGAACGGCTGGCGGAGGCTGCCGCCGAGCCAAATGTCACAGTGCAGGTTGTCCCCTTCCTTGCGGGCTCGCACCCCGGCATGACCAGCGCTTTTAGCATCGTGTCGTTTGCCGAACCCGGTGCTATGGACGTGGTCTACATGGACACCACGTCGTCTACTCTGTGGCTTGAGAGCGAGTCGGATGCCGCGCGTCACAACGTCACGTTCGGTCGAATCGCCAGAAGCGGACTCGCTCCCCGCGATTCCATCGCTCTGATAGGGCGTATTCGCAAGGAGTTGTAGTCGTGCCACACTTCGAGTTCGTCAAGTCCAGCTACAGCAGCGGCAATGGCGAGTGCGTCGAAGTCGCCCGCAACATCCCTCGTACCGTCGCCGTCCGCGACTCCAAGCGCCCCGACGGCCCGCTTCTCGTGCTCGCACCCGCCGCGTGGGACACCTTCACGGCGGACCTGCGCCGGCAACCGTAGGCGAGGCGGTGGAACGGCGAGGGCGAGGAGGGTTCCTGCGACATCCTCCGCGCCGCCGCCGTCCGTGGCTCCGAGATGTCTATTCGGCCCACACTGCCGTGTTCTGGCAGGCGTGCAGCAGCCACCTTCCGTCATCCTGCTTCGTCATGACGTAGAGCGGAGCGCCTTCCGTTTCGCCCTCCGGTGAGTGGTAGACCTGCCGTACCTTCACGGCCGCCACGTCGGGCTGCAGGAATTGCGTGTGCACTGCCTTGTAGGTGATCTCGCCCTCCCAGCTGGCCGCCGGCAGCACGGTGCGGGTGAACTCGGCGATCGCGTCGAAGCCGATCAGGACCTTGCCGTGGCCGGTCGTCCAGAGGGCGTCGGGGTGGAAGAGTGCGAGGAAGCCCTCGACGTCCTTGGCACGCTGAGCGCGCTCGACGGTGGCGACGACCTGTTCGATGGCTTTGATGTCTGCGGTTTCGGTGTTCATGCAGATCACTCTGGGATCTCAAGCGGACTTGAGGTCAAGGCCGGCCGCAGGATCGCCCCAGAACCTCATCAGCGCGGTACGGCGGCCCCTCTCGCCCTGGGTCCGGCCTCGTGTCGGACACCGTTGTTACGTTGACGCGAGGATCTCGCTTCGACCTCTGGAGAGGGCGCATGTACGACGAACGGCTCGCCGGGTTTTCCCGGGAGCGGCTGGACGGCCGTCCGATACCCGGCGATCTGCGCGTGCTGCTGGTGGCGCAGTGGGGAGGCCGCACCGACTTCACCCACCTTCTCGACCTCGACTTCTTCGAGGCGGGAGAGGTCCACCCGCTCCTGGACACCAGCTATCTGAGCGAAAAGGAACTCGCGGACCCGGAGATGCAGGCCGTCAACGCCGCAGCCGCGGAGATGGCCAAGTACGTCAAACTCGTGGCGAAGGGCGGAAAGGGGTGGATCGGCTACTGGCTGCACCCCGACGAACCTGGGGATCGTGCCTGGCACCTCATGGAGCTGGACACCGAGTTCATCTTCTGGGGCCTGGTCGGTCTCACCCTGACCGAGGGGGTCGCCGCCGAGCGGGCTAGCTACCAGGGCGAGCCCGACGAGCGAATCGCGTTCACACAACTGGCCGCCGAACTCGCCGAGCTGGGCCTACCGCTGAGCACCCAGGACTACGACGCCCTCGATGACACCGAGTACATGGTGGCCCCGGAGGAACTCATGGAGGAGCTGATCGAAGCCGAACGCAAGAAGCGCGGTCTTCACTGAGCGGGGAGACGCCGGCGCCCCGGGTGGGCGAGCGTCGAGGTGCCGTAAGTGTCCAGAAGGGCGCTCGGAATCCCGGGCTCAATAAAGGGGAACTGGTGTGCGGAGGCCCGCTGTTAGGGTGGCCGAATGGCATCGGTAAGGAAGATCCAGATCACTTTCGACTGCGCGGATCCCGAGCGCGTCGCTCGTTTCTGGTGCGAGGTGTTGGGGTACGTCGCACCGCCGCCTCCGGAGGGGTTTGACTCCTGGGACGCCTATAACGACTCACTGCCGCCCGAGGAGCGGGGTGCGTGGTTCGTGTGCTCCGACCCCACGGGCGAGGGCCCGCGCATGTACTTCCAGCGCGTTCCCGAAGGGAAGGTCGCCAAGAACCGGGTGCACGTCGACGTGCGGGCCGGCACCGGGCTCGTGGGTGCGGAGCGGCTGGCCGCGCTTGAGGCCGAACGCGATCGGCTGGTGGCGCTCGGCGCGGTGTGCACGAAGGTGCTGTATGCCGACGAGGACAACGAGTCGTGCATCAACATGCAGGACATCGAGGGCAACGAGTTCTGTCTCGACTGAGCATCCTCCGGCACAGAAAGAGGGGGCCCGCATGGCGCGGGCCCCCTCTTTGCGTGCGTTGCCGGGCCGGACTACTTCTTGAAGGAGTAGTCCATGATCTTCTTCATGTCCGCGGTGCGGTTGGCCGCGCTCGACGAGCCGAGCACGGTGCCGATGACCGTCTTGCCGTTACGGGTCGCGGCGAAGACCAGGCAGTACTTGGCCGACGGGCCGGAGCCGGTCTTCACACCGATGGCGCCGCTGTAGCTGCTGAGCATCGTGTTGGTGTTGGACCACGACATGTAGCGGTAGCCGCCGGACTTCGTGGTGACCTTCTGCTTGGTCGACTTGGTCTTGACGACCGAGCGGAAGGTGGAACTCTTCATCGCGCTGCTGGCGATCTTCGTCAGGTCGCGCGGCGTCGAGTAGTTCGAGCCGTTCCCTATGCCGTCGAACGAGTCGAAGTGGGTGTTCTTCAGCCCGAGGGACTTGGCCTGGGCGTTCATCTTGCCGATGAACGACTTCACGCGGGCCGCGCGGGTGGAGCCGGAGCCGAACTTGTCGGCCAGCGCGTAGGCGGCGTCGCAGCCGGACGGCAGCATCAGGCCGTACAGCAGCTGGCGGACCGTGACCTTGTCGCCCACGATGAGGCGGGCCGACGAGGCGCCCTTGGAGACGATGTAGTCGCTGTACGCCTTCTGGATCGTGACCTTGGAATCCAGGTTCAGGTTCTTCTGCGACAGCACCACCTTCGCCGTCATGATCTTGGTGGTGGAGCCGGTGGAACGACGGGTGTCCGCGGTCTTGGCGAACAGGGACTTCGCGGTGCCGTTGTTCATCACGTATCCGCCGGCGGCGGTGATCTTGGGGTTGGGCAGCGTGGCGGCCTGCGCGGTGGAGGCGAACGCGCTGCCCGCGATGACGGCGCCTGCCGTCAGCGCCACGGTGGCAGTGGCGGTGGCGCGGCTTATGCCCTTAATGCCGATTTTCAACTTGAATGCTCCAAATGCCCCTGGAATGCGGCCACATGTGGGTGCCGCTCGGTGGTGAGACTCATGAGAGCGGGGGATGGATGTGCTGATTCCTGGGGTAATTTCGGGGCTACGGGTGATTCCGGCCATGATCGGTGGTGAAGCATCCGTCCGGATCCCGGATCCGTTTCGTCATGCACGCATCTTGTATCTATGCTGTGTGCATGCCTGCCGCACCCCCAGCCGTGAAGCCTGTCGCGAAGTCCCCCACCAAGCAGCCCCCCGCCACCGAGCGCGTGTACGCCCATATCAAGGAGGCGGTCCTGGGCCGCCGTTACGAGGGCGGCACGCTCCTGACCGAAGGAGACCTCGCGGAGGCCGTCGGCGTCTCCCGCACGCCGGTGCGCGAGGCGCTGCTGCGGCTGGAGGTCGAGGGGCTGATCAAGCTGTACCCGAAGAAGGGCGCCCTCGTCCTCGCCGTCTCCGCGCAGGAGATCGCCGATGTGGTGGAAACCCGGCTGCTGGTCGAGGAGTTCGCGGCGCGCAAGGCCGTGCCCGCCTCCGCGCAGCTGATCGGCCGGCTCGAAGAACTCCTGGAGGAGCAGCGGCAGCTGGCCGAGGCCGGGGATCTGGCCGAGGTGTCGGTGAAGGACCGCTGCTTCCACGCCGAGATCGTGCGCAACGCGGGCAACGACATCCTCTCGCGCCTCTACGATCAGCTGCGCGACCGGCAGTTGCGGATGGGCGTCGCCGTGATGGAGGCGCACCCGGGGCGGATCGCCGCCAACATCACCGAGCACGGTGAGCTGTTGGAGGCGATCAGGGCCGGTGACGCGGACGGTGCCGCGCAGGTCGTGCGGCGCCATGTCAGCCGGGTCAAGGTGCTGGTCAGGGGTGAGGACCGGTGAGTTCTGCCGCCGCTCCCACCCTGTCCCTGCCCGGTGATCCACCCGGCGGCCGACGTGCCGCCCGGGTCTGGGGCATCGGGGTCGCCGTCTATTTCGTCGCCATCATCTTCCGCACCAGCCTGGGCGTCGCCGGGCTGGACGCCGCCGACCGGTTCCACGTCAACGCCTCCGCGCTCTCCACGTTCTCCATCCTTCAGCTGCTCGTCTACGCGGGCATGCAGATACCCGTCGGCCTGATGGTCGACCGGCTCGGCACCAAGAAGGTCCTCGCTCTCGGGGCCGTCCTGTTCACCCTCGGGCAGCTCGGCTTCGCGCTCTCCCCCTCGTACGGCATGGCGCTGGCGTCCAGGGCGCTGCTCGGCTGTGGTGACGCGATGACGTTCATCAGCGTGCTGCGGCTCGGCGCCCGCTGGTTCCCGGCCCGGCGCGGCCCGCTGATCGGCCAGGTCGCGGCGCTCTTCGGGATGGCGGGCAACCTCGTCTCGACGCTCTTCATCGCACGGGCCCTGCACGGGTTCGGCTGGACCACCACGTTCGTCGGCAGCTCGGTCGCCGGGGTCGTCGTCCTGGTCCTGCTCCTGCTGTTCCTGAAGGACCACCCCGAGGGCCATGAGCCGCCGCCCGCGGAGCACGCGGGTGCCGCCTATGTGCGCAAGCAGATCGCCGCTTCCTGGCGGGAGCCCGGCACCCGGCTCGGCATGTGGGTGCACTTCACCACGCAGTTCCCGGCCATGGTGTTCCTGCTGCTGTGGGGGCTGCCGTTCCTGGTGGAGGCGCAGGGGCTCAGCCGGTCGACCGCCGGTGAGCTGCTCACCCTGGTGGTGCTCTCCAACATGGCTTTCGGGCTGGTCTACGGGCAGATCATCGCCCGCCACCACGCGGCCCGCGCCCCGCTGGCCCTCGGCACGGTCGCGGTGACGGCGCTGCTCTGGGCGTCGGCCATCTTCTGTCCGGGCGACCATGCGCCGATGTGGCTGCTGATCGTGCTGTGCGTGGTGCTCGGCGCGTGCGGTCCGGCCTCGATGATCGGATTCGACTTCGCGCGGCCGGCGAATCCGCCGGAGCGGCAGGGCACCGCGTCGGGCATCGTCAACATGGGCGGCTTCGTCGCCTCGATGACCACGCTGTTCGCCGTCGGTGTGCTGCTGGACGCGACCGGCGACAACTACCGGATCGCGTTCGCCTCGGTCTTCGTGCTGGAGGCGCTCGGCGTCGTACAGATCCTGCGGCTGCACTCCAGGGCCACGCACCGCGAGCGGGACCACCATGTGGTCAGCCGCGTGGAGGCCGTGCACGTACCGGTGTGACCGCCCCGCGCGCCGGATCGGCGGCGCGCCCGTCCCTCGTGCGACGGGCGCCGCCGATCATGACGTCACGGCACTACGCCGTCACGGCGTCACGGCGAAGTTCTGCAGGATCGCCGTCGCCAGGTCCTGATCGCCCTCGACCTTGATCCGCTCGGCGACCGCACCCGCGCGCACCCGCCCGCAGGCGAGGAGGAAGTACGTCTCCCAGTCCATCGCCAGCGTCACCGCGGGCCCGAGCGACGGCGAACCGTCCACCGAACCACGGCCCTCCGCGTCGACCCTGACGGTGCGCAGGAACTCCAGCGGCCCGTGCACATCGAGCACGATCGCCGAACTGGTCGGTGCTCCCGCGTCCTTGGCGACCACCTTCGGCAGCGCCTGCAGCAGGGTGTCCCGGACGACGGTGGCGCCGGGGGAGTCCAGATTGCCGGGCTGCCCCAGCGTCGCCCGCAGGTCCTGCTCATGCACCCAGACGTCGAAGGCGCGCATCCGCAGCGCCAGTTCGAGGGTCTGCTCGGCGCCGAGCGGCGCCCGGACCATGGTCCCGGGATCGCGCGTCTCGTTGCGCAGCTGACGCGCCCGCCGGATGATCGTGTACTCCAGCTCGGAGGTCATCTCCGGTGCGGTGTGGTGACGCCGCACATCGACCTGCATCTCCATGTACCGGGCGAAGTCGTTCTGCACGTGGTAGAGGTCGCGGGGCAGCGTGTGGATCGGGCGCGGGTCGCCGAGCTGCTCGGACTCCATGCCGATGACGTGCGAGACGATGTCGCGCACCGACCAGGCGGGGCATGGCGTACGGCGGTTCCACTCCCCCTCGGCGAGTGGCTTCACCAGCTCGGCTATCGACTCGATGGAGTGGGTCCAGGCATCGGCGTAGGTCTGGAGGCTGGGATGGACGGTCACGGGACCCCTCGTGCGGTTCTGCGGTGCATGGGCTGGAGAGCTTGGCGCGGGCGGCGGGCTGCGTGGGAGGTTCGTTCGCTAAGTTACGCTGCGAGCAGGCACCCCGGCAGTGCTTTCGTGTGACGATCGTAGGCCCGTGTTGACGGCTCGAATGCCAGGACGGTGGTAGTGTGCGCGCCTCCCTCATCCAGATCGCAGTAGACCCGGACGAATCCGTCAACGCCCGTAGGCAGCGTGCGGCTTCACTGGTGGCGGCCCAGCGCGGTGCGGATCTGGTGGTGCTTCCCGAGCTCTGGCCGGTCGGCGCCTTCGCGTATGCCGACTTCGCGGACGAGGCCGAACCGCTCCAGGGGCCCACCCACGACATCATGGCGAAGGCCGCGGCCGACGCCGGGGTCTGGCTGCACGCGGGCTCCTTCGTCGAGCGCGCCGCCGACGGCACCCTCTTCAACACCTCGCTCGTCTTCACGCCCGAGGGCGAGCGGGCCGCCGCGTACCGCAAGATCCACCGCTTCGGCTTCGACAAGGGCGAGGCGGTCATGATGGGCGCCGGCGAGGAACTGGTCACGGTCGACATGCCGCAGACCAGGCTCGGCCTCGCCACCTGTTACGACCTGCGCTTCCCGGAGATGTTCCGCGGCCTGGTCGACGCGGGCGCCGGGACGCTGATCGTCGCGGCGGGCTGGCCCGAGCGGCGCCGCGCCCACTGGACGCTGCTGGCGCAGGCCCGCGCCGTCGAGAACCAGTCGTACGTCCTGGCCGTCGGCACCGCGGGCACCCACGCCGGAGTCCAGCAGGCCGGGCACAGCATCGTCGTCGACCCGTGGGGCGAGGTGCTCGCGGAGGCGGGCGCGGACGAGGAGGTGCTCGACGTGGAGTTCGACCCGGCGAGGGTGGCGACGACCCGTGAGCAGTTCCCGGCCCTCAAGGACCGCCGCCTGGGACTGGCCCCGCCCAGGCTCCGGTAGGACCGCTTCGTTTCACGTGAAACCGGGGCGGGTCAGTCCTCGCGCTCCTTGTCCGCGAGCACGATGACGCAGACCGATACGGCGATGAGCAGTGCCGCGTCGGCGTCCTCCCGTACGACATCGATGCCGTAGGTGTCCCGGACGGTCAGCCGACGCCGGGAGATCTGCGCCAGCAGTTCCCCGTCGTAGTCGATGGCGAACTCGCGGTCCAGGATCTTGCCGCTGACGTCGAGCTCGGTGCCGTCGGCCAGCGTGACCCGGTAGTGGTTGCGCAGCAGCGACAGCCGCTTGCGCTTGATCCTGGCGAGCTGTTCGCCGTCGCGCTCGATGAGCATCGTGTCGCGCAGGCTGAGCAGCTTCTGCCGGATCTCGACCAGGATCCGGCCCTGTGCGTCCTTCAGCTCGAAGGTGTCCCGCACCCGCATGGCCTTGCCGTCGACGAGGAACACCTTGCGGCCGTCCGCGTCCTCGATCCAGTAGTCGTCACCGACGGCGAAGAGTCGTTCACGCACCAGGAATCTCATGGCTCACAGGGTGCCCGACGACCCTCCGGAATGTGTGCATTGCGGTCCTGGATTCCTGGAAGTTCACCACGGAGCAATGAACTTCTGGAGATACTCAATTGGTGCACCAAGACACAATCTGTGATCTGTACCTGTGCCTGTCCCTCGACCGGGACGGCAAGACCGCAATCGAACGGCAGGAAGCCGACTGCCGTGCATGGGCCGAACGTAACGGTCTGACCGTACGCAAGGTCCACATGGACAGGGGGCGCTCCGGCTACAAGGCCGTTGAGCGCAAGGGGTTCGACGCCGCACTTGCGGCAGTCACCGCCGGAGTGGTCGGCACGCTGATCGTCTGGAAGTTGGATTGCCTGTCCCGCAAAGGAATCGGCCAGGTGGGCAAGGTGCTCGACGACATCGAAAAGGCGGGCGGCCGTTTCGTATCCGTCATCGACGGTCTCGACACATCGAACGACTCGGCCCGGATGATCGTCGCCATGCTCGCGGAGCTGGCACGGTCGGAGTCCAAGAACCTCGGTACGCGCGTGGGCCACGCGAAAAGGTACCTGCGCAGCAAGGGGCAGTGGATCGGGGGACAGCCGCCTTACGGGCTCAAGGTGGACCCGAAGACGAAGAAGCTCGTCCATGACCCCGAGGACGCCGTGTACGCCCGCCTGATCGCGGATGAGGCGCTGGCAGGCGTGTCTCTTGTGAAGATCGCGCGGTTGCTCAACGAGTACGACATCCCCTCACCGCGCGGCGGGCAGTGGAATGCAGCGAGCATCATGCAGCTCCTGCGGTCACCTGCGCTCGCTGGTCTCATGCCGGAGACAGAAACCGTTGAGACGGACGACGGGGAGAAGAAGTACACGGGACGGGTCTTCCCGTACCAGGATCCCGAGACGCTCGACCCGGTGGAGATCGGCGAGGGGATCATCACGGTTGGCGAACGGGATCGCATCATCCGCCAATTCGAGTCACGCACCTTCGTGCATGCGGGCAAACGCCGTCCGAAGTCACAGGGCACGGCGCTGCTCACGGGGCTGGTGTTCTGCGGCGTACCGGGGTGTGGCAGCCGTATGCACCGTGTGGGCAACAGCTACCAGTGCTGGTCGCACCGCTCGGGCAATCAGTGCATCGGAGCGTCCGCGCTGGCCGATGCGGTCGACGCCTACGTGACCGAAAGGTTTCTGACCAAGGTCCCAGCACTCGACCTTGACGACCCTCTCCTGATCGCGATTGCGGATCGCTGGGTTCATCGTGTCGATCCGGAGACGTTCGCGAAGCGTGACGCCATCGCAGTCGAAGTCCAAGACGAAGAGGCCCGGTTGGCGGACCTCGAAGACGCACGCTACGTGCGCGGCGAGTTCACCGGTCCTGCGGCGATTGACCGCTACAACCGGCTGACCGAGCGGCTGCGTGGCCGCATCGACGGCTTGCGTGATGATCTTGGCAAGCTGCCGATGCCGTCGATGGACGTAAGGCCGATGCTTGATGCTGTCCAGCTCCGTGAGGCGTGGGGCGACTCCACAGTCGATGACCGCCGCGATCGTCTGTCGCTCGCCATCGATCGCGTGGAAGTCAGCAAGGGCAAGCGTGGGGCTCGGCTCATTCCGGAGCAGCGTATCCGGATCCGCTGGGCCGGCCTGACGGAGGCGGAAGTCCTGTAGCCCCGGCTTGGAGCCTTTCGCGGCCCGTCGCTGAGAATCTTGGTGACGGGCCGTTCGCCTGCCTTGAGAGCGTGCGCAGCTCCTGCACGCCTTCCCGACCACTCGTCGGCCCCTCCAGCGCACGGGCGGGGCGCTCTGTCTTGTCCTCAGAAACGATGCCTGCGATGCCGCTGAGGCTTCCGCCTTGCTGGTGTCACCCATGAACGTGCGTTTCCTCTGTGGTGGCACTCTTGAACCATGAACGATGCGACTCCCACCCCCGCTCCGCGCCGAGCCCGCGTCCGTGCCCCCGAGCTGGTCGGGAAGGGCGGCTGGCTCAACACTGGTGGGAAGGATCTGACGCTCGCGGATCTACGAGGCAAGTGTGCCGTTGTAGATTTCTGGACCTTCTGCTGTGTGAACTGCCTGCATGTCCTCGATGAGCTGCGCGAGCTGGAGGAGAAGCACCGCGACACCCTGGTGATCATCGGGGTGCACTCGCCGAAGTTCGTCCACGAGGCCGAGCACCGGGCCGTCGTCGATGCCGTCGAGCGGTACGAGGTCCACCACCCGGTCCTCGACGATCCGGAACTGGCGACCTGGAAGCAGTACGCCGTACGGGCCTGGCCCACGCTCGTCGTCATCGACCCCGAGGGCTATATCGTCGCCCAGCACGCCGGCGAGGGCCATGCGCACGCCATCGAGAAGCTGGTCGAGGAGCTGGAGGCCGAGCACGCGGCGAAGGGCACGCTGCGCCGCGGCGACGGCCCCTATGTCGCGCCCGAACCGGTCGCCACGCATCTGCGCTTCCCCGGCAAGGCGCTGCTCCTGCCCGACGGCGGCTTCCTCGTCTCCGACACCACCCGTCACCGCCTGGTCGAGATCGAACGTGACAGTGAAACGGTTCGCCGTCACATCGGAACAGGGGACAGGGGGTTCACCGACGGCGCACCCGACGAGGCCCGGTTCTCCGAGCCGCAGGGCCTCGCCGTCCTGCCCGACGGCCGGATCGCGGTCGCCGACACGGTCAACCACGCCATCCGCGCCCTCGACCTCTCCACCGGGGCGACGACGACGCTCGCCGGCACCGGCCGCCAGTGGTGGCAGGGCTCGCCGACGTCCGGACCGGCCCGCGAGGTCGACCTCTCCTCCCCCTGGGACGTCGCCTGGTTCGCGGACCGGCTGTGGATCGCCATGGCGGGCGTGCACCAGCTGTGGACGTACGACCCCGTGACGCGGACCGTCCAGGTCGCCGCGGGTACCACCAACGAGGGCCTGGTCGACGGGCCCGCCGCCGAGGCCTGGTTCGCCCAGCCGTCCGGGCTCGCCACGTCCGCCGACGGGGAGCGGCTCTGGGTCGCCGACCCGGAGACGTCCGCCCTGCGGTACGTCGAGCGCGACGGATCCGGCTTCGCCGTCCGTACGGCCGTCGGCACCGGACTCTTCGACTTCGGACACCGCGACGGCGCCGCCGGGCAGGCCCTGTTCCAGCACCCGCTGGGGGTGACCGCGCTGCCCGACGGGTCCGTCGCCGTCTGCGACACGTACAACCACGCGCTGCGGCGCTACGACCCCGGGAGCGGTGAGGTCACCACCCTGGCCACGGATCTGCGCGAGCCGAGCGACGCCGTGCTGGTCGACGGCGATCTCGTGGTCGTCGAGTCCGCCCGGCACCGGCTGACCCGGCTGCGGCTCCCCGAGGAGGCCGTACGCGTCGCCGACCGCGCCCACCGCACCCGGCGCGCGGCCACCGAGATCGCCCCGGGCACGCTCCGGCTCGATGTGGTCTTCCAGGCGCCCGCCGGGCAGAAGCTGGACACCCGGTACGGCCCCTCGACCCGGCTGCTGGTCTCGGCGACCCCGCCGGAGCTGCTGGCCGAGGGCGCGGGCCCCGGTACCGACCTCTTCCGCGACCTGGTCCTCGGCGAGGGCGTCACCGAGGGCGTCCTGCATGTGTCGGCGATGGCGGCGTCCTGCGACGACGACCCGCTGAACGAGTACCCGGCCTGCCATGTCCACCAGCAGGACTGGGGCGTCCCCGTCCGCGTGAGCGCACAGGGAACGCCCCGGCTGCCGCTGGTGCTGGCAGGAATGGACGAGCAGGCCTGACCTCCCGCAGCCTCCCGGGCGCTTTCGTGATCGCGTCCGGGAGGGGGCTCACCCGTTGTCGGTGAGCCGTCGGACCGCCTCCTCGTACCGCTTGCGGTACTCCGGCTCGGCCGTCACCCGCAGCAGCGCCTGGAGGGCCCGTACCGCGCCGGTGTCGTATCCGGCGGACTCCGCCTCCCCGGCCGCCCGGTCGAGCAGCCGGATCCCGTCGTTCTCCTCGCCGAGCGCCAGACGGGCCTCGCCGCTGGTGGTCAGCAGCAGCACCCGGCGGGCGACCTCCTCGTGCTCGGGCCCCAGGTCGAGCGCCGTCCGGACGGATTCGAGGGCTTCGTGCGGCCGGTTCGCGGTCAGCTGCAGCCGGGCGAGGTGCTGGAGCGCCAGCATCTCGGTGTGCGCTTCCCGTTCCTCACGGGCCAGGTCGACAGCCCGCCCGCAGCCCTCCAGAGCCGTGTCGAGCTCTCCCTGCTCGGCCTGGACGACGGCGAGGTTGATCAGTGCGGTCGCCTCGCCGAGCCGGTCGCCGGCCTGCCGGGCCAGACCGGGCGAGCGCTCCAGCAGGGTGACGGCCTCGGTGGTCCTGCCCTCCTCGGTCAGCACCCAGCCCAGCAGGCTGAGCACCCTCGACTCGGCGTACGCGTCGTCGTGGGCGCGCGCGGAGTCCAGCGCCAGCTCCAGCAGCGGGGACCAGTTGTCCCGCACCCGCCACACCACCTGCGGCCACTGGAGCAGGATGATCCGCCACGCCCGGTCGTGGAATCCGGCGGTCCGGGCCGCGTCGGCGGCCAGCGCCAGATCGTCGCGTTCGGTCGCCAGCCAGTGCATCGCCGCCGCCCGGTCGACGAAGTCCCGTACGGCGACCGGGCGGTGGTAGTCCTCCGGCAGGACGAAGCAGAGCTCGCCGCCGGGCTCGGCCGTGTCGGCGGCGGCGAGCGCGGTGGCGATGTAGTGGTCGAGGACACCGATGAGCGCCTCGGACCCGCCCGCGGGGTCCATGCCGCGGGCGTAGAGGCGCACCAGATCGTGCAGCACCCAGCGCCCCGGCGCCGTCTCGGTGACGAGATGGGCGGCGGCGAGCCGTTCCAGCGCCGCCGTGGCGACGACCGGGTCGGTGCCGGCGAGCGCGGCGGCCGTGTACGGGTCGAAGTGGCCTCCGGGGTGGTGGCCGAGCCGGGCGAGCTGGTGGACGGCGTCCTGCGGCAGCTGCTGCACGGTCAGCCGCAGCGCGGCCGAGACACCGGTGTCGTCCACGTCGAGGTACGTCAGCCGGCTGCGCTCGTCGGCCAGTTCGTCCGCGAGACCGGCCAGCGTCCAGGTCGGGCGTCCGGCCAGCCGGGCCGCGGTGACCCGGAGGGCGAGCGGCAGCCCTCCGCAGAGTTCGGCGAGCCGGCGGGCCGCGACCGGTTCGGCGAGCACCCGGTCCTCACCGAGCACACCGGCCAGCAGGGCCGTGCCGTCCGGCGGTTCGAGCACGTCGAGCGGTACGGGACGGGCCGCGTCCGAGGCGATGAGGCCCTCCAGCCGGTGCCTGCTGGTGACCAGCGTGACGCAGTCGGTGCCGCCCGGCAGCAGCGGCCGGACGGTGGCGGAGTGGCGGGCGTTGTCGAGTATGACGAGCAGACGGCGCCGGTCGGTCAGCGACCGGAAGAGCGCGGCCGCGGCCGAGACGGACTCCGGGACGCGGCGGGGCGCGACGCCGAGCGCCAGCAGGAACTCGCGCAGGACTTCGACGAGTGCGGGCTCACCGGTGTCGCTGAACCCGCGCAGATCGGCGAAGAGCCGTCCGTCCGGGAAGGCGGCCGGATTGCGGTGCGCCCACTGCAGGGCCAGCGCGGTCTTGCCCACCCCGGCCGGTCCGGTGACCAGGCAGACGGGTGCCTCGCCCGCCGCGGCCCGGGTGAGGGCGGCCAGTTCGGCGGTCCGCCCCTGGAAGCCGCGGGGCGCGCGGGGCAGCAGATCGGTGGGGTGCGGCTCGCCGGCGAGGGACGGCACGGGGAGGGGTCGGGGCGGCGCGGGGCTGGGGGCGCCGCCCGTACCGCCGCCCGTACCGCCGAGCAGGTCGGCCGGGCGGTCGGCCGGTGCTGCCGCGGCCCCGCCGTCCGTTCCGGCCCGCCGGTCCGCCGCCGGGCGGGCCGCGGGCACGGCCCCGTTCCCGGAGCCGCCGCTGTCACCGCCGCCCGACCGGACCGGGCCGCGGGCTGTCGTCCCCGGACCGCCGGGCGCGTTCCGTCCGCCCTCCCGTCCGGCGTCCGGCCCGGGGTCGCCGCGCAGGATCAGCGCGTACGCGTCGGCGAGTTCGTGTCCGGGATCGATCCCCAGCTCGTCGGCGAGCAGCCGCCTGGTGCGGTGGAACCAGTCCAGTGCCTCCGACTGACGTCCCGCCCGGTACAGCGCCGTCATCAGGGCCGCCGCCAGCGACTCCCGCATCGGATGCGCGACGGCTTCCGACCGCAGGACCGCCGCTGCCCGGTTGTGCTCCCCCAGCGCGGCGTAGGCGCGCGCCAGTTGCTCGACCGTCGCCAGCCGCGACTCCTCCAGCGAGTGCGCGGCCGCCTGGAGCGGCCGTCCGGCGAACGCGCCGCTGAGCGCCGGGCCCTGCCACAGGGACAGGGCCTCCTTGAGCATCAGTACCGCGTCGGCGGGGCTGCGCTGCCCCCGCGCCAGCGTCAGCAGCTCCTCGAAGCGCTGCGAGTCCAGCAGGGTCTCCGGCAGCCGCAGCACATAGGCGTCGCCGAGGGTGACCAGCTCCACCCCGTACGCCTCCGCGTCCGCACCCACCAGCAGGGCGCGCAGCCGGGACACATGCCCCTGGATGACGCTGCGGGCGTGCAGCGGCGGTGTGTCGTCCCACAGGGAGTCCGTCAGCCTGGCGATGGAGACGGGGGTGTTGGCGGACAGCAGCAGCGCGGCGAGCAGACTGCGGCGCTTGGCGGGGCCGAGCGGCAGCGGCCCGGTGAACGTGTCGACGGAGACGGTGCCGAGCAGCCGGAACTCCACGAGCAGCTTCCCTTCCGGGCGGGATGCGCCCGGAGCCGGGCACGGGAAAGTCCCAGGATATCGGGGGTGCCGGGGAGTCGGCGACGGGTCGTGCCCGATCGGCGGGGTGCGAGCGGAACGGCGTCGTCGGCCGGGCCGGCGCGCCTCGCGCACCGGCCCGTCGATGGCCTCGCGGCGGGTGGCTCAGCCCGCCAGGAACGCTGTCAGCGCGTTGGCCAGCAGATACGGGTCGTCCGCCCCGCACAGCTCACGGGCGCTGTGCATCGACAGGATCGCGACGCCGATGTCCACGGTCTGGATCCCGTGCCGGGCAGCGGTGATCGGGCCGATCGTGGTGCCGCACGGCATCGAGTTGTTGGAGACGAACGACTGCCACGGCACGTCCGCCTTCCGGCACGCCGCCGCGAACACGGCCCGGCCGCTGCCATCGGTCGCGTACCGCATATTGACGTTGACCTTGAGGATCGGTCCGCCGTTGGCCACCGGGTGGTGGGTCGGGTCGTGGCGCTCGGCGTAGTTGGGGTGGATCGCGTGACCGGTGTCGGAGGAGAGACAGACGGTCCCGGCGAAGGCACGGGCGCGGTCCTCGTACGTCCCGCCGCGCGCGAAGACGGAACGCTCCAGGACCGTGCCGAGCAGCGGCCCGTCGGCGCCGGTGTCGGACTGCGAGCCGTTCTCCTCGTGGTCGAAGGCGGCCATGACCGGGATGTACGGAAGCTCCTCGTCCGGCTGCCCGGCGACGGCGCCGAGTGCGGCGGTCGCCGCGTGCACGGAGAGCAGGTTGTCCATCCTGGGACCGGCCAGCAGTTCGCGGTCCCGGCCCAGGTAGGCGGGCGGCTCGACGGCGTGCGGCATCAGGTCCCAGCCGGTCACGTCCTCGGCGTCGACGCCGGCCTCCTCGGCGACGAACCGGATCAGGTCGCCTTCCTCGACGTTCCCGAGCCCCCAGATCGGCTGCATGTGCTTCTGCCGGTCGAGCTTGAGCCCGTCGGGGTTGGCCGACCGGTCCAGGTGCACGGCCAGCTGCGGTACGCGCAGCAGCGGCCGGTCGATGTTCACCAGCCGGTGCGTGCCGTCGCGCAGTGAGATCCGGCCGGCCAGGCCGAGGTCCCGGTCGAGCCAGGTGTTGAGCAGCGTCCCGCCGTAGACCTCCACGGCGACCTGCCGCCAGCCGTGCGCCCCGGTGTCGGGCAGCGGCTTGACCCGCAGGTTCGGCGAGTCGGTGTGCGCCCCGACGATCCGGAACGGGGTGTGCGCCTCGGCGCCCTCCGGTACGTACCAGGCCACGATCGCACCGCCGCGCAGGACGTACTTGCCCCCGCTGGTCCCGTCCCAGGCCGCGGTCTCCTCGACCTGCCGGAACCCGGCCTTCTCCAGTCGGGCGGCCGCGGTCGCCACGGCGTGGTACGGGGAGGGGGAGGCCATCAGGAAGGCCATCAGATCGTCGGTGTGACCGCGGTCGAAGCGGAGGGAGGAACTCATGTTCCTCACTGTAACGAGACCGGACCGGGCGGCTTCACCACCGTCGCACGAGGGCGTCCGCTCAATGTCCCGGGAGGGTCGCCGAGGGCTTCTCGCCGTTCTGGACCTGCTGCGCGCGCTCGGCGAACATGGCCGCGAACGCCTTGACCTCCTTGTCGGGGACGGCCGATTTGCCCTGGGTTCCGGTGCTGATGCCCAGGACGGTCGTCCCGACCCGGATCTGCGCGATCGTGCCCGGTCCGCCCATGGTGCCGACCGCGGCGCGGTTGGCCTCGCGCTCGGCGCCCGGACTGCCGAGGTCCACCTTCTCGGCGTCCTGGCCGACCCGGCCCCCGCCGTACCACTTGATCAGGACGTCGTACGCGGCGTCCGCGGCCTTCCCGTCCTTGTAGGCGAGGGCCCAGAAATTCAGGGTGGTCGCGTCCGCCTTGCGCGCGAAGGCGGACGAACCCCAGGACGTGGCCGTGCGGCAGGCCGTCTCCCGCTGCTCCTTCGTCCTGGACACGCAGACCGGCGGCGGGTACCCGGGGACCGGCTTCAGGGCCGCCGGCTTCATGTACATCCGCCAGCCCGGTACGGCTTTCGCGTCCGGCAGCACCGAGGCGACCTGGCCTTTGTCGAGCGCCGCCGCCTTGGCGTCGTCACCGCCCCCGCCCCCGCAGCCCGCGAGCAGCAGCACCGCCGCCCCGACCACCACGAGCCGTCCCCGCGTACCCACGAAACCCTTGTCACCCATGAGTGAACCCGCCCCCTCCGGCTGTCGGACATCCGATCTTAGAGAGGCCCGGGCCACCGGGTAGGAGCAGGTCTACAGCCGGTCGATGGCGGTCAGATCGATGTCGATGTCGTACGGGGCGGAGAGCTTCAGCCGGTCGTGGTGGACGCCGGTGGAGACGTAGGCCTTGGTCACCGCGTCGCACTCGTACGTCCACACCACGGGCCGGTCGTGCTCGCCGCTCATCTCGACCCGCCAGAAGTGCGGGATGCCCGCCGCCGCGTACTTGTGAGGTTTGGTGTCGCGGTCGCGGTCCTCGGAGTCGGGGGAGACGACCTCGACGGCGAGCAGGACGTCGGCGGCCTCGTAGCGTGTTTGTCGCGGGCCTCCTACGCCGTCCGCCTTCACCACGACGAGGTCAGGTTCTGGGACATTGCGCTTACCGAGCACGACGGCCATCTCCCGGCGTACCCGCAGAGCATCGGGAACGTGCTGGCGCAGCCCCTGTTCCAGCAGATACATCGCCAGCGTGTGAAAGTTCCGCTGCGGACGCACGAAAACCAGGCTCCCGTCGATCAGCTCTGTGTGCGGCGGGAGGTCAAGCGTGAAGAAATCGTCCACGGTGTAGCCGTCCTCGGGCGGGACCGGCCACTTGGAATCGTCGCGGCGCAGCTGCGACGCTTCGGGCAGTGCCTCGGCAGTCATGGTTCCTCCCATGGACGGGATTCTCGGACCTGCACTCAGCGTACCCAGCTGATACGACAGCACCGCCACCCGAAAGTGTGTCCGGGTGACGGTGCGTGCTGACGATCGTGAGCGGGAGGGGCTAGAACGCGGCCTCGTCCAGCTCCATCAGCGAGTTGTCGACGGACTCGGCGAGCGCGCGCTCGGCCGAGACGCCCGGCAGGACGTTGGCGGCGAAGAACTTCGCGGCGGCGATCTTGCCCTGGTAGAAGGCGATGTCCTTCGCGGAGGCGGTCGGCAGCTTCTCGGCCGCGACGGCCGCGCCCTTGAGGAGCAGGTAGCCGACGACGACATCGCCGGAGGCCATCAGCAGGCGGGTGGTGTTGAGGCCCACCTTGTAGATGTTCTTGACGTCCTCGCCGGTCGCGGTGAGGTCGGTGATCATCGTGCCGACGATCGCCTCCAGGTCCACGGCCGCCTTGGCGAGCGAGTCCAGCGCGCCGGCCAGCTCCTCGTTGCCCTGGGCGCCGGCGAGGAACTTCTTGATCTCCTCGGAGAGGGCGTTCAGCGAGGCGCCCTGGTCACGGACGATCTTCCGGAAGAAGAAGTCCTGGCCCTGGATCGCCGTCGTGCCCTCGTACAGCGTGTCGATCTTGGCGTCACGGATGTACTGCTCGATCGGGTACTCCTGGAGGTACCCGGAGCCGCCGAAGGTCTGGAGCGACTGAGCCAGCTGCTCGTAGGACTTCTCGGAGCCGTAGCCCTTCACGATCGGGAGCAGCAGGTCGTTGAGGCCGTGCAGCGCCTTCGCGTCCTCGCCCGCGGCCTCCTTCTCCTGGATCGCGTCCTGGACGGTGGCGGTGTACAGCACCAGGGAGCGCATGCCCTCGGCGTACGCCTTCTGCGTCATGAGGGAGCGGCGCACGTCGGGGTGGTGCGTGATGGTGACCTTGGGGGCGGTCTTGTCCATGAACTGCGACAGGTCGGTGCCCTGGACGCGCTCCTTGGCGTACTCCAGCGCGTTCAGGTAGCCGGTCGACAGGGTCGCGATGGCCTTCGTGCCGACCATCATGCGGGCGAACTCGATGATGCGGAACATCTGGCGGATGCCGTCGTGCTTGTCGCCGATCAGCCAGCCCTTGGCGGGGTGCTGGTCGCCGAAGGTCATCTCGCAGGTGTTGGAGGCCTTGAGGCCCATCTTGTGCTCGACGTTCGTCGCGTACACGCCGTTGCGCTCGCCCAGCTCGCCGGTGGTCCAGTCGAAGTGGAACTTCGGGACCATGAAGAGCGAGAGGCCCTTCGTGCCGGGGCCGGCGCCCTCGGGGCGGGCCAGCACGTAATGGATGATGTTCTCGGACATGTCGTGCTCGCCCGAGGTGATGAAGCGCTTCACACCCTCGATGTGCCAGGAGCCGTCCTCCTGCTCGACGGCCTTCGTGCGGCCCGCGCCGACGTCGGAACCGGCGTCCGGCTCGGTCAGCACCATCGTCGAGCCCCACTGCTTCTCGACGGCGATCTCGGCGATCTTCTTCTGCGCCTCGTTGCCCTCCTCGAAGAGGATGCCGGCGAACGCCGGGCCCGAGCAGTACATCCAGATGGCCGGGTTCGAGCCGAGCAGCAGCTCCGCGTAGCCCCAGATCAGGGAGCGCGGCGAGGTGGTGCCGCCGATCTCCTCGGGCAGGCCGAGGCGCCAGTACTCGGAGTCCATGAACGCCTGGTACGACTTCTTGAAGGTCGCCGGGACCGGCGCGGTGTTGGTCTCCGGGTCGAAGACCGGCGGGTTGCGGTCGGCGTCGGCGTAGGAGACGGCCAGCTCGTTCTCCGCGAGGCGGTTGACCTCGTCGAGGATGCTCTTCGCCGTCTCGACGTCCATCTCGGCGAACGGGCCGGTGCCGTACGTCTTGTCGCGCCCGAGGACCTCGAAGAGGTTGAACTCGATGTCGCGGAGATTCGACTTGTAGTGCCCCATGGGAAGGCTCCGTAATCAATAGCAGTGGCGCGCAGCGCCCCGGGACGGGGTGTGGGCCGGGCGGGCGACGAGCTGGCGGTGCGTATATCAGCTGACCTCTACGATGATGCTACCCGTCAGTAATAAGACGCAACCCCTCAAGGCTCCGATGTGTCCGATTACTCTTTGCGCTATGTACGGCTACGACCAGAACCCGGGCGCACAGCAGCAGATGGGTGGCGGCTACGGCGAGCAGCCGCTGTATCCCGAACCCTCGCCGCCGTCCCTGGGCGACGCGGTACGGGCCTTCACCACCGGCTCGCTGTCCGCCGAGGACTTCCAGCAGATCTTCGCGACGTCGAAGGTCTACTGCCCGCGCGGCGACAATCCCGGGTTCCTGGCGCTGCACAACACCCAGCAGCCGGTGATCCCGATGTTCACCACGCTCAAGGAGCTGCGGCTGTACGCGGGCAAGGAGTCCAAGTACTTCGTGATCACCGGGGCCGAGGTGATCGACCTGCTGCCGACCGGCTACGGCTTCGTCCTCGACATGGAGGGTGAGCACCGCATGGTCTTCGACGCGAAGGCCGTGGAGCAGATGGTCGACTTCGCGATGCGTCGCATGTACGGCTGAGATCCGATCGGAACAACGCGAAGGGGGCCCGTGCCGCTCGGCACGGGCCCCCTTCGCGCTGCCCTCGGCCGGCGGGGAATGGATGACACCTTGCAAGATGTTCACCATTCAACTAAATTGAAGGCAGGACGATCCCGGAGGTGGCTCCCATGCCCGCAGTGACTGTCGAAAATCCGCTGACCCTGCCCAAGGTCGCCGCCCCGGGCGACGCAGCGGACCGCCCCGTGCTCGCCGTCACCACGGCGCCGAGCGGATTCGAGGGCGAGGGCTTCCCGGTTCGCCGGGCGTTCGCCGGTATCAACTACAAGCACCTCGACCCGTTCATCATGATGGACCAGATGGGTGAGGTGGAGTACGCGGCCGGTGAGCCGAAGGGCACCCCCTGGCACCCGCACCGCGGCTTCGAGACCGTCACGTACCTGATCGACGGAACCTTCGTCCACCAGGACTCCAACGGCGGCGGCGGCACCATCCGGAACGGCGACACCCAGTGGATGACCGCCGGTTCCGGTCTTCTGCACATCGAGGCCCCGCCGGAGTCCCTCGTGATGTCGGGCGGCCTCTTCCACGGCCTCCAGCTCTGGGTCAACCTGCCCAAGGCCGACAAGATGATGGACCCCCGCTACCAGGACATCCGCGGCGGCCAGGTCCAGCTCCTCGCCTCCCCGGACGGCGGCGCGCTGCTCCGCGTCATCGCCGGTGAGCTCGACGGGCACGAGGGCCCCGGCATCACCCACACCCCGATCACGATGATCCACGCCACCGTGCGCCCCGGCGCCGAGGTGACCCTGCCGTGGCGCGAGGACTTCAACGGACTCGCGTACGTGCTGGCCGGCCGCGGCACCGTCGGCGCGGAGCGCCGCCCCGTCCACATGGGGCAGACCGCGGTCTTCGGCGCCGGTTCCGCGCTGACCGTCCGCGCGGACGAGAAGCAGGACGGCAACGCCCCGGACCTGGAGGTCGTGCTGCTCGGCGGCCGCCCGATCCGTGAGCCGATGGCGCACTACGGACCGTTCGTGATGAACAGCCAGGCCGAACTGAAGCAGGCCTTCGAGGACTTCCAGGCCGGCCGCCTCGGCACCGTGCCCGCGGTTCACGGAATGTGATACCCGCAGCCGGAGTGTGACAGTCCGTCATTCATAAGGCCCCACAAGCGGGACATCGCACCCGCGCCGTGATTGGGTGGGAGGGTGCAGAACCAGAAGCCCCTCCTGCCCGATGCCGCGCGGCGCACAGCGGCCTGGTGCGGTGTTGTTCTCCTCGTCACCGGGGTCGCCGCAGTCGCCATCTGGCTGTGCATCATTTTCAAGACCGCCATCACTCCCGTGCTGCTCGCGCTGCTCGGTACGGCGCTGCTCGGTCCGGTGCACCGCTGGCTGACCGCCCGCGGACTGAAGCGCTCGCTCGCTGCGGGGCTCACCTGCGTACTGCTCGTCGCAGTGGTCGGCGGTGCCGGGTACATCGTCGTCACCGCGCTCGTCGACACCGGTGACCAGATCGTCCGGTCGCTGAAGGACACCGCCCAGTGGGTCGTCGACCACTTCGGGATCGGCAGGAGCACCAATGTGGACGACCTCGCGTCCAACGTCCAGAAGCTCGTCGAGAAGTTCGGCGCGAGCGCCGCGGGCGGGCTCCTCTCCGGGCTCAGCCTGATCGGCTCGCTCATCGCCACCAGCGTCCTCGCCCTCCTGCTGACCTTCTTCTTCCTGCGCGACTCCGACCGGGCCGCGCAGCTCGCCCACTCGGTCGCCCCGCGCGGTACCGGGGAGCTGGTCGAGGCGATGGGGCGGCGGGCCTTCGAAGCCGTCCAGGGCTTCATGCGGGGCACCACGTTCATCGCGCTGATCGACGCCGTCTGCATCACCGTCGGCCTGCTGATCCTGCGTGTTCCCGGCGCGGTGGGGCTCGGTGCGCTGGTCTTCGTCGGTGCCTACATCCCCTACCTCGGGGCCTTCATCTCGGGCGCCGTCGCCGTGCTGGTCGCGCTCGCCGACCGGGGGTTCGTGATCGCGCTCTGGGCGCTGGGGGTCGTGCTCGCCGTGCAGGTGCTGGAGGGCCACGTCCTGCAACCGATGATCCAGAGCCGTACGGTGCAGATGCACCCGGCCATGATCATGATCGCGATCACCGCGGGCGCCAGTGTGGCCGGCCTGCTGGGCATGCTGCTCGCGGTCCCGGTCTGCGCGGCTGCCTTCGGCATCCTCGGCGAGCTGCGCAAAGAGCGCCCGGGGTCGCCGTCCGGGGGCGAACCGGCGGGCGGCGCACCCGACAGCCTCTGAGGCCCGGCTCAGCTCCCCGCCCCGGCACTCGGCCCCGACTCGTGCAGCTCGAACCAGATCGACTTCCCGGCCCCCTGCGGATCCACCCCCCACGCGTCGGCGAGCATCTCCATCAGCACCAGCCCCCGGCCGCTGGAGGCCATCTCCCCGGGACGCCGCTTGTGCGGCAGTTCGTCGCTGCCGTCGGACACCTCCACGCGCAGCCGCCGCTCGCCGTGCTCCCCCGTCGCCTGCGCGAGCATCAGCGCGTCCCCGTCCGTGTGGACGAGGACATTGGTGGCCATCTCGGAGATCATCAGCACCGCCGCGTCGACCTGCTCCGGATCCGCCCAGTCGTGCAGCAGGTCCCGCAGCTGCTGCCGGGCCGCCGCGATCCGCTCCGGCTGGGCCTGCGCGATGGTCAGGGCGGTGCGCCGCGGCGCCGGCTGTTTCCGGGTTCCCCCGTCGCGCCGGAGCAGGAGCAGCGCGATGTCGTCCTCCCGGCGGTCCGCCAGCGGGCCCGTCGTGTAGTGCGAGGTCGGCCCGTGCACCGCCTGCACGAGGGCGTCGGCGAGCTTCTCCAGGTCGTCCGTGTGCTCTTCCAGGACCGGCCGCAGCCGGTCCCAGCCGGAGAACATGTCGTGGCCGCCGGTCTCGATCAGCCCGTCCGTGCAGAGCATGATCGTTTCTCCGGGCTCCAGGGTGAGCCGGCTCGTCGGATAGTCGGCGTCCTCCTCGACGCCGAGCGGCAGTCCGCCCTCGGTCTGGCGGATCATCGCGGTCCCGTCGGCGGTGGTGACCACGGGGTCGGGATGGCCGGCCCGCGCGATGTCGAGCGTGCCGGACTCCGGGTCGACCTCCGCGTACAGGCAGGTGGCGAAGCGCGGCCCGGTCGTCGCCCCGTTCTCGTACGCGTCGGTGAGCCCGGAGAGGAAGCGCGAGGCGCGCGAGAGCACCGCGTCCGGACGGTGTCCCTCGGAGGCGTAGGCGCGCAGCGCGATCCGCAACTGGCCCATCAGCCCGGCGGCCCGCACGTCGTGGCCCTGGACGTCGCCGATGACCAGGGCGATACGGCCGTTGGGGAGCGGGATCATGTCGTACCAGTCGCCGCCGACCTGGAGCCCGCCGCCGGTCGGGATGTAGCGGGCGGCGACGGTCATCCCCGGGATGTCGGGGCCGAGCGTCGGCATCATCGAGCGCTGGAGCCCCAGCGACAGCTCCCGCTCGGTCTCGGCGACCCCGGCCCGGGTCAGTGCCTGCGCGAGCATCCGGGCCACGGTCGTCAGTACGGACCGCTCGTCCGGCGAGAACGACACCGGGTGCTTGAACCCCGCCATCCACGCGCCCATGGTGTGCCCCGCGACGATCAGCGGCAGGAAGGCCCAGGACTGGCGCCCGAAACGGCTGGCGAGCGGCCAGGTGACCGGGTAGCGGCGGCCGTAGTCCTCGGGCGACGGCAGATAGATCGCCCGCCCCGTCCGTGCGACCTCGGCGGCCGGGTAGTCGGTCTCCAGCGGCATGTCGGTGAACGGGTCCTCGTCGCCGACGCTGTGTCCGTGGTGCCCGATGACCGTCAGCCGCTCGCCCGCGATGCCGAAGACCGCCAGGCCGTCCGGTGAGAAACCCGGCATGGAGAGCGAGGCGGCGACCCGCAGCACCTCCGCGGTCGACCTGGCCTCGGCCAGCGCCCGGCCCGCGTCCAGCAGGAAGGCCTCGCGGGAGCGGCGCCAGTCCCCGGTGATGGGGGTGTGCGCCCCGGTGGTGCCGGGCTGCGGCTCGGCGACTTCCTGAAGGGTGCCGACCAGTATGTAGTCCGCGCCGCTCGCCACCTCGACCGGGAGCGGCTTGGAGCGGCTGCGCACCGTGCGCAGCACCCGGCCGCTCCCGTCGACGATCCGCAGCCGGGCCTCGGCGAGGGTGCCCTCGGCGCGGGCGAGATTCACCACCCCGTAGATCTCGTTCCAGTCGACGGGGTGGAAACGGGAACGCACCGCGGACTCGCGGAAGACACCGGCCGCGGCGGGCAGCTCCAGGAGCCGGGCCGCCTCCGCATCGAGCGTGACGGTCCCGGCTGTGTTGTCCCAGCGCCACAGACCGGTCGCGGTCGCGGCCAGGACGTCCTCGGTGCGCATTGCCCCACTTTAAGAAGATCTGCTCCGCGAACGCCACCGAGGGTGGTCGCCCGGGGAGCGTCCGGGGAGGGTTCGGGGAGGGGGCGGGGACGGTCCGGGCGGTCCCGGCGGGACGTCCGACGGGCTCCGGATGATCTTGAAATGTCAATGTCAATGATTCGGTGCGGGTGCGGGCGGTAGCCTGGGGTGGCTGAATCCACCCCGAACCGCGAAGACTGGATGAACGACGATGCATCGGTACAGGTCCCACACCTGCGGCGAGCTCCGCGCCTCTGACGTCGGCACCGACGTCCGACTGAGCGGCTGGCTGCACAATCGCCGAGACCTGGGTGGCATCCTCTTCATCGATCTGCGCGACCACTACGGTCTGGTGCAGCTCGTCGCCCGCCCCGGCACCCCCGGCAACGAGGCGCTGGCGAAGCTCACCAAGGAGACCGTCGTACGGATCGACGGCAAGGTCTCCGCGCGCGGTGCCGACAACGTGAACCCGGAGCTCCCGACCGGCGAGATCGAGATCGAGGTCACCGAGGTTGAGGTGCTGGGCGAGGCCGCCCCGCTGCCCTTCACGATCAACGCCGAGGACGGGGTCAACGAGGAGCGGCGCCTGGAGTACCGCTTCCTCGACCTGCGCCGCGAGCGCATGCACCGCAACATCATGCTGCGCTCGGCGGTCATCGCCGCCATCCGCGCCAAGATGGTGGCCCTCGGCTTCAACGAGATGGCGACCCCGATCCTCACCGCGACCTCCCCCGAGGGCGCCCGTGACTTCGTCGTCCCGTCCCGTCTGAACCCGGGCAAGTTCTACGCCCTGCCCCAGGCCCCGCAGCAGTTCAAGCAGCTGCTGATGATCTCCGGCTTCGACCGCTACTTCCAGATCGCGCCGTGCTTCCGCGACGAGGACGCCCGCGCGGACCGTTCGCCCGGCGAGTTCTACCAGCTCGACGTCGAGATGTCGTTCGTCGAGCAGGAGGACGTCTTCCGGCCGATCGAGAAGCTGATGACCGAGCTCTTCGAGGAGTTCGGCAACGGCCGCCACGTCACCTCGCCGTTCCCGCGCATCCCGTTCCGCGAGTCGATGCTGAAGTACGGCAACGACAAGCCCGACCTGCGCGCCAAGCTGGAACTGGTCGACATCTCCGACGTCTTCGCCGGCTCGGAGTTCAAGGCGTTCGCCGGCAAGCACGTCCGCGCCCTCCCGGTCCCGGACACCGCGGGCCAGTCCCGGAAGTTCTTCGACGGCCTCGGCGACTACGCCGTCCAGCACGGCGCCAAGGGCCTGGCCTGGGTCCGCGTCGGCGAGGACGGCACCCTGGCGGGACCGATCGCCAAGTTCCTCACCGAGACCGACGTCAAGACCCTCACCGAGCGTCTCTCCCTCGTCCCCGGCCACGCGGTCTTCTTCGGCGCGGGCGAGTTCGACGAGGTCTCCAAGATCATGTCCGCCGTCCGCGTCGAGGCCGCCAAGCGCGCCGGCCACTTCGAGGAGGGCGTCTTCCGGTTCTGCTGGGTCGTCGACTTCCCGATGTACGAGAAGGACGAGGACACCGGCCGGATCGACTTCTCGCACAACCCCTTCTCGATGCCCCAGGGCGGCCTGAAGGACCTGGAGGAGAAGGACCCGCTGGACATCCTCGCCTGGCAGTACGACATCGTCTGCAACGGCATCGAGCTGTCCTCCGGCGCCATCCGCAACCACGAGCCCGAGCTGATGCTCAAGGCCTTCGAGATCGCCGGTTACGACCGCGAGACCGTCGAGCACGAGTTCGCGGGCATGCTCCGCGCCTTCCGCCTCGGCGCCCCGCCGCACGGCGGCATCGCCCCGGGCGTCGACCGCATCGTGATGCTGCTGGCCGACGAGCCCAACATCCGCGAGACGATCGCCTTCCCGCTCAACGGCAACGCCCAGGACCTGATGATGGGTGCTCCGACGGAGCTGGACGAGACCCGCCTGCGCGAGCTGAACATCCAGCTCCGCAAGCCGGCCGCGTCGGTGAAGGAAAAGGCGGACGCCAAGGATTCCGTGGCGAGGGACACCGGCGCGAAGTAAGCGTCACCGGTTCCGCTTCGGTTCCACGTGAAACATCCCCCGGCCGCCCCAGGCCGGGGGATGTTTCACGTCCGGGGCCGCCTCATGTCGCGTTCAGGGCCACCGTCGGGTGGAGACGGGAGGCGCGGATCGCCGGGTAGAGGCCCGCGACCACGCCGATCAGGAGTGTGGCGGCCAGGCCGCCCGCCAGGGACCAGGGCGGGACCACCGCCGTCCACCCCTGGACCCGCGCGAAGCCGTACGTCGTCGCCGCGCCCAGCAGCGCGCCGGTCGCCCCGCCCAGCGCCGACAGCAGCAGCGACTCGGTCAGGAACTGGAGCCGGATCGCGCCCCGGGTCGCGCCCAGCGAGCGGCGCAGGCCGATCTCCTGACGGCGCTCCAGGACTGAGATGACCATGGTGTTGGCGACGCCCACCCCGCCGACCAGGAGGGCCACCGCGCCCAGGCCGAGCATCAGGGTCGTCAGGCCCTCGTCGGTGGCGGCCTTGGCGGCCAGCGCGTCCGAGGGCCGGGAGACCTTGATGCCCGTCTCCCTGCCGGGGCTGATGGTGCGGGCCAGGATCGCCCGTACGTCCGCCACCGAGGCGTCCGTGGAGCGCTCGAAGATGGTGGTGGGGTGACCGTCGAAGTGGAAGTAGCGCTCGGCGGCGGGGAATCCGACCATGGCCACCCGGTCCAGGTTGGGGAACAGTTCGAGCGGTTCGAGGATGCCGACGACGGCCACGCGGGTGTCGTTCATCATGATCGTCTCGCCGGTACGGGTGACGCCGAGACGTTCCGCGGCCACCGCGCCGAGGACCGTCGTCGGGAGGCGTTCGCCGGCCGGGTTCAGCCAGGCGCCCTTGTCGACCTCACCGCCGAGCGCGGACAGCAGGTCGGTGCGGACCGCCTGGGCGGTGACGCCCGCGGTGCGCTCCTCGGGGACCACGTCGCTGCGGCGGATGCGGGCGTCGATGTCCGCGGTGGCCGTGGCGTGCTGGACCGGGCCGACGCGCTCGACCATCGCGACCGCGTTCCTGGGGAGCTTGATCTCCTGCCCCATGGCGTCCTTGCCCGCCTCGGCGGTGAGGAGGTTGGTGCCGAGGCGGTCGAGCCGGGCCATCAGGTCCGCGCGGCTCGACTCGGACAGCCCGACGACCGCGACCATGGTCGCGATACCGATGGCGATGCCGAGCGCCGAGAGCACCACACGCGCTCGCCGCGCGCGAAGGCCGACCGCACCGACGCGCAGGACGTCGCGGGGGGAGAGGCGGGCGGGCCTGAGGTCGTTCTTCATGGACCGGCCTCTTCCGTACGCGAGTCGAAGTGCGAGCCGGACCGCGTGCCGGACCGCATGTCCGAGACGATCTCGCCGTCCCTGAAGCGGACCCGGCGCGGCAGCGAGTCCGCGATCTCGTTGTCGTGGGTGATCACGCAGATGGTGGTGCCGGACGCGTTCAGCTCGTGCAGCAGCTCCATGACGAGCTCGCCGGACGCGGTGTCCAGCGCCCCGGTCGGTTCGTCGGCCAGCAGCAGCCTGGGGTTGCCCACCAGGGCGCGGGCGATGGCCACGCGCTGCTTCTCGCCGCCGGACAGCTCGTTCGGCGTGTGCGAGCGGCGGTGGTCCAGCCGCACCTCGGCGAGCGCTTCGCGCGCACGCGTACGCCGTTCCTTCAGCGGGACGCCCGCGTACAGCAGCCCGTCGGCGACGTTGTCCACCGCGTCGCGGCCCGCCGCCAGGTGGAAGTGCTGGAACACGAAGCCGATGTGGCGGGCGCGCAGTGCGGAGAGCCGGGAGTCGGAGAGCTCGGACACGTCGTATCCGGCGATCCGGACGGTGCCCGTGGTGGGCTTGTCGAGGGTGCCCATGATGTTGAGCATCGTGGACTTGCCGGAGCCGGACGGGCCGACGACGGCGATCAGTTCGCCCTCCTCGACGGTGAGATCCACTCCGCGCAGGGCGTGGACGCCGCCGGGGTACGACTTGGTGGCGTCCCGCAGTTCGATCACCGGGGGCGGCGTCATGACTTCGCCACTCCGACCTTCAGGCCCTCGCGCACGTCCGGGCCGCTGACCTCGATCTGCCCGTCGGCGGTCATGCCCGTCTCCACCCGCACCATCCTCGACGTGGTGCCCTCGACGACCTGGAGGCCGTAGCCGCCGTTCTCGCCGCGCAGGGCGACGACCGCCTCGACGGGGACCGCGAGGACCCCCTTGTGCGCCTCGCTGACGAACTTCACGCTCGCCGACGTCCTGGTGTCCTCGCCGGACGCGGCGCCCGCCCCGCCGTCCAGGACGACCTCGACGGTGATGCCGTCCTCGGCGACCGCGTCGCCCCCGGACGCGGACGTCTCGGGGCGCACCGTCCCGGCGACCTTGCCGGCCACGGTCTTCCCGCTCGGCAGGGTGACCTCGACCCTGGTGCCCCGCGAGGTGAGCGCGCCGTCGGTCTGGTCGAGCTGCGCCCGTACGACGGGCTTGGTGGAGGCGACCGTCAGGACCGGCCCGTCCGGGCCGACCTGGTCGGCGAGCGCCGCGTCGGCGGAGACCACCTTGACCGGGCCGGGCTGGAAGACGACGTCGCCCCTGCCGACCCTGCCGGTGGCTTCGCGGTTCAGGGACTTCTGCCACTGCTCGACGGCGGCCTCGGTGTCCTTGTCGTACCGGACGTCGACGTACAGCCGCGACCCGTACCCCAGGTCACGCAGATTGCGCTCCAGCTGGAGCACGTCGCTGCCCCGGTCGCCGGCCTTCATCTCGCGGAACATCGGGACCGGCCCGTAGAGGAGGGTGACGGGCTTGTCGTTCAGTTCGTACAGCGCCTGCCCCATGGTCAGCGTCCTCCCCTCGGAGGCGGCCACCGTGACGGTGCCCTCGACGGCGGACTTGACGGCTCGGCGCTGCGCGAAGTCGAGCCTGCCGTCGACCGTCTTGGACTGCACGAGATCGGTGCGTACGACGGCCGCGGTGGCGGGCGGCAGGTCGCCGCCCTTCCCGGAGGCGCCCGCGTCGCCGTCGTCACCGAGGAACAGGACGCCCCCGGCGACGGCGGCGACGGTCACCGCGCCGAGCGCGAGGAGTGCGGTGCGGTGCTTCACTGCATGCCGTCCAGACCGTCGAGCAGCTTCGACCCGCACGCCTCGCGGGCCTTCTTGTACGTCGGCGAGGCCGTGTCGATGACCGGGGACGCCGGGTTCGGGTCGCCGCCCGGCTGGGCGTTGCCGCCGCTCATGGTCGGGTTGGTGAACCGGGAGACGCCGTTGTCCCGCATGCACTTGGCGTGCGCGAGCATCGACTCGTAGGCCTTCTGCTCGTCGCGCTCGGGCTCGGCCGCCATGGCGGCCTGCAGCTCGGCCACGCAGACACCGTTCCTGCCGCCCTTGATGCCCGCGTTGCGGTCCGGCTGGGAGCCGATCTCATTGACCTTGTCCCAGTCGAGGTAGCCGCTGAGCTTGGGGTCGGGGAAGTCCTTGTAGCCGCCCTTGACGCGCATGCACTGGACGTACTTCATCTGGGCGTCGTAGAAGTCGCTCTTGCCCGCGGGCGGGGCGCTCGGCTCGCTCGCGTCCTTCGTGGCGCCGGCCGTCGGCGTCCGCGGCACGTCGGCGATGGCGTCGTCCTTCTTCGCCGCGCCCGTGCCGTCGTCCCCGCCGCCGCAGCCGACGGAGAGGGCGAGTACGGGCAGGGCCACGAGGGCTGCCATGCGCAGCCGGGCGGTGGCGCGGGGGTTCGTGCGCGGGTTCGTCCTGAGGAAGGTCATGCGCCGCACGCTCGCCGCCGCAGATGATGGCCCGTCCATGGCCACATGATGGGAACGTAACAATGGCCCCGGCCTGCACCTTCGCCCCCGTGCACAGCAGACGGAAATGGTCCGGGCGTGCCCATAATCGGCTCCATGCCGCATGTGTTGCTCATCGAGGACGACGCGTCCGTACGGGACGGGATGGAGCTCGTGCTGCGCCGGCACGGGTACGGCGTGGACACCGCCGCCACCGGCGAGCAGGCCCTCGCCCTGCTCGCCGGGGAGCGGGGCGCCCGGATCGAACTGGCCGTGCTGGACCTGATGCTGCCCGGCATGGACGGCTTCGAGGTGTGCCGCCGCATCCGCGCCCGCTCGGCGACCCTGCCGGTCATCATGCTGACCGCGCGCGGCGACGACCAGGACATCGTGACCGGTCTGGAGGCGGGCGCCGACGACTACGTCGTCAAGCCCGTCACCGCCCCCGTCCTGGAGGCCCGGATCCGGGCCGCGCTGCGGCGCGCGGAACCGTCCGGGCAGGCGCAGGGGGCCGACGCCGACCTCGCCGGGCTGGTGATCGACCGCGCCGGACTGACCGTCACCAAGCACGGCGTCCCGGTCCCGCTGCCGCCCACCGAGCTGCGGCTGCTGCTGGAGCTGTCGGCCTCCCCCTGCCGGGTCTTCAGCCGCGAACAGCTCCTCGAATCCGTCTGGGACCACACCTTCCTGGGCGACTCCCGGCTGGTGGACGCCGCGGTCGGCCGGCTGCGGGCCAAGCTGGAGGACGTACCGGCCAAGCCCCGCTACGTCCAGACGGTGCGGGGCTTCGGCTACCGCTTCGGGCCGCTGTGAACCGTAAGGACGCCGCTGTGAACCGTAGGGACGCCGCTGTGAACCGTGCGGACAAGGACCGGCGCGCCGCCGTCCCGCGGAGGCGCTCGTGGCGCCTCGTCGGCGGGCTGCGCACCCGGCTCGTCGTCACCGTCGTCGTCGTCGCCCTCATCAGCGCGGTGACCGCGACCACCCTCGCCTACCGGGACGCCCGCACCGCCGTCCTCCAGCGCACCCAGAACGCGGCCGTGAACGACTTCCGGGAGCGGGTCGGCGCGGTGGCCGCCGACTTCGACGTACCGCCCGACCAGCGGTCGCTGTCCCGGTTCGCGGCGAAGGTGTCGGAGGGCATCGGCGGGAAGATCGTGGTCGCCCGCTACCAGGACCTGTCCGCCGTCTCCGACTCGCTCGCCGACACCACGTCCCGGATCACCGTCGAGCTGCGCACCGCCGTGATGACCGGCGACGACGCCAAGTTCCAGCGGGTGCGGTGGCGGGGCGAGCCCTATCTGGTCGTCGGCATGCCCGTGACGTACGCCGACGGGGACCGCAGCACCTCCGGTCTCGAGGTCTACGCGATCACCGATCTGCGGGCCGAGCGCGACGACACGGCCGCCCTGCTGGACTCCGTGCGGGCGGGCATCGTGCCGGTGGTGCTGCTGGCCGCCGTCCTGGCCCTGCTGGCCGCGGGGACGGTCCTGCGTCCGGTACGGAAGCTGGGCCGGGCCACCCGCGAGCTGGCGGCCGGAGACCTCGGTACCCGGGTCGCCGTCACCGGGCACGACGAACTCGCCGACCTGGCGCGGACGTTCAACGAGACCGCCGACGCGCTCCAGGCCTCCGACACGGATCTGCGCGAGCAGGAGGCGAAGGCGCGCCGCTTCGTGGCGGACGTGTCGCACGAACTGCGCACGCCCCTCGCGGCGATGACGATGGTGGCGACGGTCCTGGAGGAGGACGCCGACCAGCTGCCGCCGGACGCGGCACGGGCGGCCCGCACCGTCGGCGCGGAGACGGCACGGCTGTCCCGGCTGGTCGAGGACCTGATGGAGATCTCCCGCTTCGACGCCAAGGCGGTACGGCTGAACGCGGCCGAGACCGACCTCGCCGGCACCGTACGGGCGTCGCTGGCGCTGCGCGGCTGGACGGACCGGGTACGGACGGACCTCGACGAGGGCGTACGGGCGGTGGTCGACCGGCGCCGGATCGACGTGATCGTCGCGAATCTGGTGGGCAACGCGCTGCGGCACGGCGCCCCGCCGGTCACCGTGACCCTCACGACGGCCCTCGCGGCGGACGGCGAGTGGGTGGTCCTGTCCGTCGCCGACCACGGCCCGGGGCTGCCGCCGGAGGTGGGCGAGCGGGTCTTCGACCGGTTCTACAAGGCGGACACGGCCCGCACGCGCGGCGCGGCCGACGACAGCGGACAGGGCAGCGGCCTCGGCACGGCGATCGCACTGGAGAACGCCCGGCTGCACGGCGGCACGATCGAGGTGGCCGATGCGGCGGATGCCGCCGATGGGACGCGGCGCGGCGCGGTGTTCACACTGCGGCTGCCCCTGCGACGTACCGGAGAGGACACGGAGTGAAGTTCCGACAGGGGATCGCGGTCGCCGCACTGGGGACCGCCCTCATGGGCTGCGGCGTCCAGCCGACCGGGGTGATAGGCGCGGGCGAGCCCGCGTCCGGGCTGACGCGCGGCATGCGGCTGTACTACGCGTCCGCCGACGGGCTGCGCGCGGTGCCCCTGATCGACCAGGAGGTCGACGACCTCAACGGCGTGCTGAAGCTGCTCGGCGCGAGGCTGCCGCCCGCCGAGCAGGGCGGCGGGCTCACCTCCCTCGTCCACCTCGGCGGCTACTCGGCGACCGGTTCGGGCACCCGGGTCACGGTGCGCCTGGAGGGCCTCTACGGGGAGTCGGGACGCGACCAGGCCACGGGCCAGCTGGTGTGCACGCTGGCGCGCGCCCAGTCCGTACTCGAACCGAAGGTCAGGACCGACGACGTCGAGGTCACCCTGCGACCCTCCGAGGGCGCCGCGCTGGGTCCCTACCGGTGCGCGGAGTTCCTCGACGGGTGAGGCGGTCACCGGTTCCGCACGGGACGACGGAGGCGACGAACCGTGAGATCCGGCCGCGCAAGGGTCGGTACGCGACTGCGGCCGGCACCGTCACCGATCCCTGACCCGTGATCAGACCTTCGTTCCCCCACGGAGAGGAAGGGCCCGGAACCTACACGCAAGGAGCGGCTCCGGGCCGCTTCGGCGCGCGTGTCCGGCGGGCAGTACAGCCGTATGGCCCCGTGCGGATTCGCGCTCGCGCGGCGCGGCGTTAACTGGAGGCGGCGGTAAGAGGCGTGACGGGGAGCTCGCCAGTGCTGCCGTCACCCCACCGATGCTGAGGAGTTCCCGTGTCCGTTTCCCGCCCGTCGGCCGTCCGGCGTCCCCCGTACGCCGTCCATGCCGGTGCCTGTGCTGCTGCGCTGCTGACGCTCACCGCCTGCGGCAACACCTCCGGGACCGGCGCCCCCCGGAGCCCCACCGTCCGGGCGAGCGCCACGGTCTCCGCCGGTGTCGCGGGTCCACCGGCCGAGCGGGTAAGGAAACGGGCCGCCCCGGGGCCGTACGCCCCGGTCGTCCGGCCGCGCGAGATCCCCGCGCTGGGACCGAAGACCCGGGCCGCGATTCCGGCGGGCGCCAAACAGGTCTTCGTCGTCACCGGTGACGCCTACAACTCCAGCCTGTCCACCGCGGTCCTCTACACCCGCGACAACCCGGCCCTGGGCTGGCTGCCCGTCACGACCCGCTGGCCGGCCCACAACGCGCTGAACGGCTGGACCGACGAGCACTGGGAGGGCGACCTCCGCACCCCGGTCGGGGTCTACGGGCTGACGTACGCGGGTGGCCTGTTCAAACCTCCCGAAACGGCGTTCCCCTACGACCAGAACCCGATGTTCTCGGTGAGCGGCGAGGGCTTCGACGGGGAGCCGCTCGAAGGGTCCTTCGACTACGTCGTCGCCATCGACTACAACCGGACCCCCGGCGTCACCCCCCTGGACGGGGAACGTCCGCTCGGCCAGGAGCGCGGCGGCGGCATCTGGATCCACGTCGACCACGGCGGCCCGACCCAGGGCTGCATCTCGTTCCCCCTGGACCGGATGCGGGAACTCCTGAGCACCCTCGACCCGGCGAAGAAGCCGGTCGTCGTGATGGGGGACGCGGAGGCACTGGAGCGGTGAACGGGATACGGGCCGGGAGACGGGCCCGTACGCTGGAGGGAGCCCGTTTCCTTACCAGGAGGCAGTGGCGACCGTGACTGACGAGGGTGTGCTGACACAGGAGGTCTTCGAGGACCTTGCCCGTCACGCCATACGTGCGGAAGAAGCGCTGCGTCTGGAATTCGTGAACGGGAAACTGGGGGTCAAGGCTGTGCCGGACGGGGATCACGGGCGGATCATCGCCTGGCTCACACAGATCTGCATGCAGTCGGGTCCGGGCAATTGGCTGTTCGCCGAGACACCGACCGTCGGGACCGGGCCGAGACGCCGCGCGCGTACGCCGAGACCGGGATTCCCGTCTACCTGCTCATCGACCGCGAAACCTGCGAGGTCAAGGTGCATTCGCAGCCCGATGGAGTGCGGTACGAGCAGGTGGTGACGGTGCCGTACGGGAAGACCGTCGAACTGCCCGACCCGGTGGGCATCGAACTGGACACCGAGCCGCTGAAGAACTGGGTCCGCTGACCCGGGGCGGAGCACACGCGGCAGCACGCCGAAGGGCGGGACCGACACGCGGTCCCGTCCTTCGCCGTATGTACGTCAGCGCCGCTTACGCCGGCTTCTCCTCCAGGCGCGGGAAGAGCACCGCGCCCTTCGTCACCGTCGCGCCCGCCGGGAGCCGGCCCCAGGTGCCCGCGTCCTGCACGCGCTGGTCGGCCAGCGCGCCCAGGGACTCCTCGGCGCCCAGCGACTCCCACAGCTTCTGCGAGGTCTCCGGCATCACGGCGTTCAGCAGGACCGCGACGCCGCGCAGCGACTCGGCGGCCGTGTAGAGGATCGTCGCGAGGCGGGCCTGACCCTCGGGGGAAGTGTCCTTGGCGACCTTCCAGGGCTCCTGCTCCGTGATGTAGCCGTTGACCTGCTTCACGAAGTCGAAGATCGCCAGGATGCCGGCCTGGAAGTCCAGCTCCTCGCCGATCTTCTCGTCGGCCGTGGCGACGGCCTTCGCCAGACCCTCCTGGACCGCCGTCTCGGCGTCACCCGACTCGGTGGCCGCCGGGAGCGCTCCGCCGAAGTACTTGCCGACCATGGCCGCGACGCGCGAGGCGAGGTTGCCGTAGTCGTTGGCGAGCTCGGAGGTGTAGCGGGCGGAGAAGTCCTCCCAGGAGAACGAGCCGTCGCTGCCGAACGCGATGGCGCGCAGGAAGTACCAGCGGTACGCGTCCACGCCGAAGTGCGAGGTCAGGTCCTGCGGCTTGATGCCCGTCAGGTTCGACTTCGACATCTTCTCGCCGCCGACCATCAGCCAGCCGTTGGCCGCGACCCGGCCCGGCAGCGGCAGACCCTGCGCCATCAGCATCGCGGGCCAGATCACCGCGTGGAAGCGGAGGATGTCCTTGCCCACCAGGTGAACGTTCGCGGGGAAGGTGCCGTCGAACTTCTCCTGGTTGGCGCCGTAGCCGACCGCCGTGGCGTAGTTCAGCAGGGCGTCGACCCACACGTAGATGACGTGCTTCTCGTCCCACGGCACCGGGACGCCCCAGTCGAAGGTCGAGCGGGAGATGGAGAGGTCCTGGAGTCCCTGCTTGACGAAGTTCACGACCTCGTTGCGGGCGGACTCGGGCTGGATGAAGCCCGGGTTGTTCGCGTAGAACTCCATCAGCTTCGGGCCGTAGGCGCTCAGCTTGAAGAAGTAGTTCTCCTCCTTGAGGATCTCCACCGGCTTCTTGTGGATCGGGCACAGCCTGACGCCGTTCTCGTCCTCGATGAGGTCGCCGGGGAGCTTGTACTCCTCGCAGCCCACGCAGTAGGGGCCCTCGTAGCCGCCCTTGTAGATCTCACCCTTGTCGTACAGGTCCTGCACGAACTCCTGCACCCGGTCGGTGTGTCGCTTCTCCGTCGTACGGATGAAGTCGTCGTTCGCGATGTTCAGGTGCTCCCAGAGGGGCTTCCATGCCTCCTCGACGAGCTTGTCGCACCACTCCTGGGGCGTGACGTCGTTCGCCTCGGCAGTGCGCATGATCTTCTGACCGTGCTCGTCCGTGCCGGTGAGGTACCACACCTTCTCGCCGCGCTGGCGGTGCCAGCGCGTGAGCACGTCGCCTGCGACGGTCGTGTAGGCGTGGCCCAGGTGAGGAGCGTCGTTGACGTAGTAGATGGGGGTCGATACGTAGAAACTCTTCACGCCGTCGCCCCCTTGCTTCTCGGATCCAGTGGCCGCCATGGTCGAAATCCTAACGGCCTGCGGGAGATCAACTCACACCGTTAAACCCGGCCACGGCGGTGGAGACCTTTGCGAAACATTCCTTCCCGTAACAAAGACGCATCCTGGTAGGGAGTGGACACGCGTGTACGAGGCAGGGGACATCACGATGCGGGTACTGGTCGCCGAGGACGAGGAAATCCTGGCGGAGCTGGTCGCCACCGGACTGCGGCGGGCCGGTTTCGCCGTCGACACGGTGTACAGCGGTGACGCCGCCCTCGCCTACCTGGGGCTGCACGACTACGACGTCGTCGTCCTCGACCGCGACCTGCCGCGGGTGCACGGCGACGACGTGGCGCGCGGCCTCGTCGCCTCCGGCTCCCGGACCAGGATCCTGATGCTCACCGCCGCCGGATCCATGGAGGACCGGGTCGCCGGGCTCGACCTCGGCGCCGACGACTACCTGGGCAAACCGTTCGAGTTCCCCGAGCTGGTGTCGCGGGTACGGGCGCTGCGGCGGCGCAGTGCCCGCCCCGTACCGCCACAGCTGGAGCGGCACGGCATCCGGCTCGACACCGTACGGCGCACCGCCTCGCGGGACGGGCGGGAGCTGGACCTCTCGCCGAAGGAGTTCTCGGTGCTCCAGCTGCTGCTGGAGGCCGACGGCGGGACCGTCAGCGCCGAGGAACTGCTGGAGCGGGCCTGGGACGCCAACGCCGATCCTTCCCCGAGCTCTCAGCTTCGTTCGAGCTGGGGGAGACCCCATTCCGGCGCCGTCCGGGTCTGCATGAGCAAGCTCCGCGGGAAGCTCGGGGAACCGGTGCTGATCCGTACGGTGCAGGGCGTGGGGTACGCACTGTGAGGCGCCCGGCCCAGGTGCCGCACTCCAGGATCCGGACCCGGATCGCGCTCGTGTACGGCGGAGTGTTCCTGATCCTCGGCACGGCGCTGCTCGCCACCGTCAACCTGGCCTCCCGCGCCGGTACGGACTCCCAGGCGCGTGACATCGCCCGCACGGCCGCGGTCGTCCAGCCCGGCTACGCGGTGAACGGTCCGCTCGTCACCCGGCGCAGTCTCGGGCCGCCCACCGTCTACGACCTCACCGACCACGTCAGCGACGCGGCCGGGCATCAGATGCTCATCTGGTCCGCGGCCTCGCTGCTCGTCATGACGGCCTGCGCGGTCGCCGTGGGCTGGTGGACCGCGGGGCGGGTGCTGCGGCCCGTCCACGCCATGACCGCGAAGGCGCGCCGGCTCTCCGAGCACAATCTGCACGAGCGGATCGCGTCCAGCGGCCCCGACGACGAGCTGAAGGAGCTCGGCGACACGCTCGACGCGCTGCTGGCCCGGCTGGAGAAGGCGTTCGACAGCCAGCGGCGGTTCATCGCCAACGCCTCCCACGAGCTGCGGACCCCGCTCGCCACCCAGCGGGCCGCGATCCAGATCGGTCTGGACGACCCGACCCCGGAGGATCTCGTACGGACCCGGCAGACGCTTCTGGACAACAACCGGCGCAGCGAGCGGCTCATAGAGGGGCTGCTGGTCCTGGCGCGCAGTGAGCGCGGGCTCGCGGAGGGCGAGCGGGAGACGGTGGATCTCGCGCAGGTGGTGGCGGAGGAGGCGGCCCGGCACCCGGGCGTGCGCGCCGATACGCACTTCTGCACGGTGCGGGGGAACCGGATGCTGCTCGCGCAGCTGGTGGCGAATCTGCTGGCCAACGCCGTCACGTACAACGTGCCGGACGGGACGGTGGACGTGTCACTGGTGACGGCCGGCGGCGGGGCGCTGCTGGAGGTGCGCAACACCGGCCCCGTGGTGGACGCGGCGGACATCCCCGGGCTGTTCGAGCCGTTCCGGCGGGGCGAGGGCAAGGACCGGATGGGGCGCGGGTCGGGGCTCGGCCTCTCGATCGTGCGCTCCATCGCCGTCGCGCACGGCGGTACGGTCACGGCGGTGCCGGGCCCCGGGGGCGGGCTCGCCGTGACCGTACGTCTGCCGGTGGATCAGGCGTCGACCGCGGTGTCACGGGCCGCGATCCACGCGGGGAGCGCGGCGAGGACCTCGCGGTAGAACGTGGTGTCCGCGACCTCCCGGGGCGCGGGGCCCGCGTGGAAGAACCCGGCGTTCGGGGCGTCCAGTTTGCGGAGGAAGTCGAAGCCCTTGGCATCCTCGTCGCCGAACGCGACGAACTGGAAGAACAGCGGCAGCCGCGCCGCGTCGGCCAGCGCCTGCTTGGCGGCCTGCTTGGCGTCCGGCGGGCCGTCCGTCTGGAAGATCACCAGGGCGGGGCCGGTCGCCTCCGACTTCTCGTAGTGCGCGACGACCTCTTCGACGGCGCACTGGTAGTTCGTACGGCCGAGGCGGCCGAGGCCCGCGTTCAGCTCGTCGATCCGGCCCTCGTGGTCGGCGAGGCCGACCGTGCCGGTGCCGTCGATGTCCGTCGAGAAGAAGACGACGGGGACGGTCGCGTTCTCGTCCAGGTGCGCGGCGAGTGCCACGGTGCGGTCGCCCAGGTGCTGGGCGCTGCCGTCCTTGTAGAACGGCCGCATGGAGCCGGAGCGGTCGAGGACCAGGTAGACGGTGGCGCGCAGCCCGGTCAGCCCGTGCGCCTTCAGCCCGGCCTGGGCCGCCTTGTACGAGTCGACGAGCCCCGGGGCGCGCGACTTGACCCGGGCGAGGGTGAGCGCGGGCTTGGGGGCCGGGGCGGTTTCGGCGGGTGCCTCCGGGGAGGGTGCGGGGGTGGTTTCGGCCACCGGTTCGGGGGCGGGCTCCTGGGCGGGCTCCGCGGCGGGAGCGGGCTCCGGCTCGGGGGTGGCCTCGACGTGCGCCTCGGGCTCGGGCTCGGGCTCGGGCTGGGCCTGCGCCTCGGGCTGGGCCTGCGCCTCGGGCTCGGCGGGGGCCTTGACCTCGGCCTTTACCGGCTCCGGCTCCGGCTCGGGAGCGGGTTCGGGCGTGGGCTCGGCCTGCGCCTCCGGTTCGGCGGGGGCCTCGACCTCGGTCTTGACCGGCTCCGGCTCCGGCTCCGCGATGGCCGGCTCGGCCTCGGCGGGAGCCTCCACCTCGGCGGGAGCCTCCACTTCGGCGGGAGCCTCGACGACTTCCGCAGCCTTCGGCTCCGGCTCCGGCTCCGCAGCCTTGGCGGTCTCCGTCGACTCCGGCTTCGGGGCCGAGCCCTGCGACGGGACCGTGGAGAGGGCCGCCTTGTCGAAGGCGGCTGCCACCAGGTCCGAGGCCAGACCGCTGTCGGCGGCGGACCGGGGAGAGGCGGGGGCCGGTACCGAGGCCCTGGTGGCCGGGGCGGTTTCGAGCACTGGGGCCGGCTTGTCCGCCGTCACCGTTTCCGCCGCCGTCACCGTCTCCGCCGCCGTGACCGGCTCCGACTCCGCGGGCGCGGTGCGTTCGGTCTGGGGCGGGACCGTGGCCGTCGGCGCGTCCTGCTCCGCGCGGTCGCGGCCGAACACCTTGCGCAGCAAGCTCCGAATGCCCATGGGCGAGGCCTTTCGCGTGAGTTGGGTGCGAGAAATGTCCGACCTGTGGGAATTGATCCCTGGCCAGGACGGATACGTAAGGTTAGCGGCCGGATCCGGCCCTTCGGTGGCGCGGCCCGCCCGTGTGGGAACTGAGACCACCCGATCCCTGGACGAGTCCTGTGCGCATGCCGTGCGGGCCTGATGCGCGTCGCTCAAGTGTGACCCCTCGGTCCTGAGTTGCCTTGTTGGCGTGGGTGGCCGGATCGGGCATCAACGCGGTTCTGCCGTAGGTGGCGTGAAAGCGCGCAAATGAGGGAGCCGTCCGGTTCGGATGGCGGAGGGGTGGCCAAAGGGACCATCTGGTCACGCCGGTGGTGCGGATATGAATAACTGATGGGCAATATCCGCCAGTTCTGATCTTGCCGTACGTATGGGTGGGCGGTGGTCATCCGGTCGGATGCTTGCAGCTTCGCGGGACGGGTGCGGTACCCGGCGCGACCAGGACCGCAACGCGGGCCAGAACATCAGCGACTTCGTCTGATCCGCGCGACCCGACTCACCGGACCTGACGCACCGGACCTGACCCGGAGCGTGCACCGCACTACAGTCGGATGCATGGTTTCCGGTGAGGCGCCGCAGGCGGAGGGCAGCGTTCGGGTCGATGTCTGGATCTGGTCGGTCCGGCTGACGAAGACTCGTTCGCAGGCCGCTGCCGCCTGCCGCGCGGGTCATGTGAAGGTCGCCGGCGAGCGCGCCAAGCCCGCCCAGGCGTTGCGCGTCGGCGACGAGGTGCGGCTCCGGCACGCCGGCCGCGACCGGATCGTGGTCGTGTCGAAGATCGTCAAGAAGAGGGTCGGCCCTCCGGTGGCGGCGGAGTGCTTCATCGACAACAGTCCGCCGCCACCGCCGCGCGAGGTGGCGATCCAGGTTCCGGTACGGGACCGGGGCGCGGGGCGGCCGACGAAGCGTGACCGGCGCGAGATGGAGCGGCTGCGTGGGGCCGGCCCCACGGAGTGACGGCTACGGCTGGGGTGACGCGATGGCCCTGGCCGCCGCCACCTCCTGGCGCAGCGGGGCCAGTACGCCTTCCTCGTCGCCCGGGAGTTCGGTGCGCACCTCCACCAGGACCTCGCTGGCCCGTATCCCGTCGGCCAGCTCCCGCAGCTGCCGCCGGACCTCCGTGACCTCCGCCGGCGGAGGTTCGGGTGCTCCGTGGTTGACCCGGACCCGGGCCGCCGTCGTCGCGTCCACGATGCGTTCGACCGCGACGACCAGCGGCCACCAGGCGGCGGCCCGGGTGCCGACCGGGGGCGGCTCCGTCAGGGCGCGCTGGAATTCGGAACGTACGACCGACAGATCGCGGTAGATCCGGCGCCGGGCCCGCACCCGTTCCGCGTGGTCGCCGGCGCGGCCCGGCTCGAAGGCGTACGCCACGTAGTCGGCGATGTCCGTCACCGCGTCCGCGAGCCGGTGGCCGATCCGTACGTGCCAGCTCTCCGGCCACAGCAGGTAGCCCGCCACCAGCACGATCGCGCAGCCGATCAGGCTGTCCAGGAAGCGCGGCCAGACCAGATGGAAGCCCTGGTGGTTCAGCAGGTCGGACAGGAGCAGGATCACCGGGGTGATGGCCGCGGTCTGGAAGGCGTAGCCCTTCGCGGTGAGCGCCGGGATCAGCGCGGCGAGCACCACCATCACCGGCACGTCCCACCAGCCGATCGGCACCGCGGCGAGCACCGGTGCGGCGATCACGAGACCGGCCGCGGTGCCCACCGAGCGCAGCACGGCCCGCGAGAACACCGAGCCGAAGTCGGGCTTGAGGACGAACGTGACGGTCAGCGCGACCCAGTAGGAGCGCGGCACCGGGATCAGTGAGGTCAGTGCCTGGGCCAGGCCGATGCAGAGGGCCAGGCGCAGCCCGTACCGCCACGAGGCCCCGGAGAGCAGTACGTCGCGGGTGGCCCGCCGGATCCGTACCCCGAGGACGGCTGGGCGGCCGAGCCGGTCGTCGACGTTGTACGGGTCGGGATCGGCCTTGTGCACGACGACCGCCGCGTGCCGCAGGGCGCTGTCCACCGCCCGGGTGGCGGGCGAGTCCGGTGCGGGCAGGGTGAGTTCGGGGCGGCCGGTGCGGCTCTCCTCGACGGCGGCGGCCAGTTCGCGTACCGCCGCCGGGATCTCGTCCGGGAGCGTGAGCCGGCGCACATGGACGGCGGGCGCCGCCTCGACGAGCGGGATGACGACATTGAGCTGGGCGAGCAGCCGCACCATGGCGTTGCTGCGGCCGTGGTAGCGGGCCCGGCGGGCCAGGATCAGGTCGTAGGAGGTGTTGAGGGACTGGGTGACGGCGTGGCGCTGCTCCTCGTACGCGTCGGTGCCCGCGGCGGCGAGCAGGTCGGCGACCGCGAGGTAGGTGCCCGCGACCGCGACCCGCTCCGGAAGCTTCCGCCGCAGCGGCCAGGCCAGCAGGGTCAGGGCGAGGACGAACAGACCGCCGATCGTGAGCAGCAGCGGCGCCACCCACCAGGGTTCCGGCATCGGGAGTCCGGCGCCGACCACCGCGTTGAGCAGGAGCAGCAGCCCGGACACGGAGGCGACGGCGCCGATCGTCGACATCATTCCGGAGACCAGGCCGACCAGGGTCAGCGCGGCGACGGCCGCCCAGCCGGTGCCGTAGACCAGCGTGCCGAGCATGATGCCGAGCGCGCCGAAGAGCTGCGGTACGGCGATGTTGAGGATACGCATCCGGTACGCGTCGGCGGTGTCGCCGATGACGCCGGAGAGCGCGCCCATGGAGACGAGCGCGCCGTACGTCGGCCGGTCCAGCGCGAAGCCGACGGCGAGCGGTGCGGCCAGGGATATGGAGGCGCGGAGGACCGCCGCCCAGGCGATGGGCGTGGACCACTGCGGGCGCAGTCCGCTGAGCAGCCAGGGGGGTGGCGTCGCGCGCCGCCGTCCGGATGCGGCCTCCGTGTCGGTCAACGCGTCCCCCTGAGTCGTACGGTCAGCTGCGGTAGCCCTCGACCTCGTCGGCGGGCCGGACCTCCGCCGTGGACGGATCCTCGCCGAACTCGCTCAGTGCACGGCGCTGTCGCAGCAGGTCCCAGCACTGGTCGAGCCGTACCTCAACGGTACGCAGCCGTGACTTCTCGTCCGCGCTCAGGCCCGTCTCCCGGGTGGAGCGGTCGCGCAGGCTCCGTTCCTCGGAGATGAGCCCGCCGATGTCGTCGATGATGTCGCGTTCCCGGTCGTCCATGACGTCTCGTCTCCTTCGGGGGAGGTGGGCGGTGTACGGGCGGGGGCTCAGAGGCTGTCGGGTGACCTCCGATCGGGCAGCCACGGTCTGGCACGCACGCTTCCCGCGTTGCCGGGATGTCCTAGTAGCTCCTTCCCCGAACTCTCAACTTCGTTCGAGCAGGGGAGGCCCCATCCGAGGACATCCCGGCGCCTTGGAATCGCACGCGCCAGACCGCGTCCGCTTTCCGATCGGAGGTCACCCGACAGCCTCTCAGAGCGCGATGACGGTCTTGCCGCGTGCGCCGCCCGTCCGGTTCCGGTCGAGGGCCTGCGGGGCTTTCTCCAGCGGGAGTTCGATGTCGATGGGCACCCGCAGCACGCCTTCGGCGGCGCCCGCGGCCAGTACGTCGAGCAGGACCGGGGTGGGTTCCAGCCGGAAGTCGATGCCGGTCACGCCCGCGGGCAGGGCGGCGCCGACGGCGACGCCCCGGGTGGTGAGGGCGATGCCGCCGCCGCGTACCAGCGCGGCATGGGCGGCGAAGGAGTCCGGGGTGGTGGAGACCAGGTCGACCAGTGCGTCGACGCCGTCCGGGCAGCTCTCCCGTACCGCCGCTTCGAGCGGGCGGTCGGTGACGTCGATCGTGACGGCGGCGCCCAGCTCCGTCATCCGCCTGCGCTCGTCGCCGCGCACGGCGGCGATCACGCGTATGTCGCGGGCCGAGGCGAGCTGGGTCAGATAGCTGCCGACGCCACCCGCCGCACCGACGACCAGCAGGCTCTCGTGGCCGCGGAACACCGCGATCTCCAGGATCTGGGCGGCCGTCATCCCGGCGGAGGGCAGCGCGGCCGCGGCCCGGAGGGGGAGGCCGGGCGGGACGACGGTGATGGCGGAGTCCTGCGGCACGGACACGTAGTCGCAGTACGTGCCGCCCCCGGCCGCGTTCGGCCGGGCGACCCGGCCGAAGACCTGGTCGCCGACCCGGAAACGGTTGTCGCCGCTGCCGATCATGTCCACCCGGCCGGCGAAGTCCACGCCGATGACCATCGGGAACACGCGCGGTGCCGGTCCGTCGTCCGGGGAACCCTGTGCGGCCTGCCAGTCGGACGGATTGAGCGCGGCGTACTCGATCCTGACCCGTACCTCTCCGGCTTCCGGCTCGGGCTTGGGTATCTCCACCAGTGCGGGGTCGGCCCGGAACGCGCCGACGGCTATGGCTCGCATGCGGAAGACCTCTCAGTCGCCCCCGATCCGGCAGTCATGAGATCCACTCTTCCCCGGCCCGCCCGTCGCCGCACGTCGAGCCCGGGGCGGGCCGTCCCCGGCCCGCCCGCAGCCGGACGAGCCCCGCGCACAGCGCCACCGCCAGCCCCGCGGCGAACACGATCCACGCCGTCGTGCGCAGCGAGCCCGTCAGCGCGTCGTACACCGCCGCCGCCCCCGCCGTCTCGCTGTCCGGCACCTCGGACAGCACCCGGTCTCGGGTGTACGCGATCACCGCGCGCAGCAGGAGCGCCCCGAGCGCGAGGCCGAGCCCGGCCAGGGCGGTGGCGGAGAGCGCGGCGAGCCCGGAGCACCTGCGCCCCGGGCCGCCGCCGCGCGCCCAGGCCACGACCACGGCCAGGACGGCGACCACGAGCGTGCCCACGGCCGGCCGGACGCTGCCGGTCCGCAGCAGGCGGAAGGTCTGGCGCAGCTGGTCGGCGCGGCCGGCGGAGATGAGCGTGATGTCGGTGTGCTGGACCGGGATCCGGTCGGCGAACGGCACCCCGTTCTCCTCCAGATTCTGTTTGACCCGCTCGGTCACGGGCGCCAGATCGATGGTCACGGCCTCGCCGGTGTTGCCGTTCAGGGCGGCGGTGACGGCCTCGTGGGCGGTGCGGTTGGCGGCGTTCCACGCGTCCTGGAAGGCGTCGGTGGTGGTGAAGGACAGCACCGCCTGGCGCAGGAAGTCCCGCACGGTGTTCTGGAGCGGCCCGGCGTCGATCTGCTTCATCGCCCCGTCGGTGATGAGGTCGGTGACGGTGCTCTGCACATCGGGGTCGGAGGCGAGCGGGGCCACCGCGTCGACGTAACGGTCCGTGTTGTCGATCTCCAGATCCACCCAGGCGGACAGCGCGCCGACCGGGACGAGGACGGCGAGCAGCACCACCAGCACCACCGAGAGACCCGCCGAGAGATACGTCCGCACCCTCCCAGGGAATCCCGTGGACGGGCGGCGCGCCCCGGGTTGTGGGCCATCCGAGTTGCCGGGCGGCGCGGCCGGGTGTGCCCTGGAAGGAAACAGGGGCGACGGAAGGAGAACTCCGCCATGTCCACACACGCAGCAACGCCGACCCGCGGACGGACCGGGCCGAGGGCACACGCACGCGGGCACAGCGCGCTCTCCTGGGCGATACCCGTCACGCTGGGTGCCGCGTACGGCCTCTACGCCTCGTTCATCCTCCGCAACAACGGCGCGAGCGGTGGCCGGCAGTTCTGGTACGGCCTGATCACCGCGGTGGTGCTCGCCGTCCTGTGCTTCGCGCTGGGCCGGATCCAGCACGCCATGCTGCCCCTGGTGCGGGCGGTGGCCTACGGCGCGCTGATGGCGGCGGCGGTCGGCCTGCTGGTCGGGCTGACCGATTCGAGCGTGCTGCGGTCCTCGGCGCTGGGACTGGCGGTCGGCCTCGGCATGTTCATCACCACGTTCTACATCTTCTACACGCACGAGGACATCCGCCCCCGTGCGTGAACGCGGGCGGCACGCACCCGCACGTGCCGCCCGACGACCTGCCGCGCCCCGCTGTCAGCCGTTCGCCGGCGGCGGGGCGCACGACGTCACCACGTGCACCGTGGTGGCCCGGGTCAGGTCCGCCACCACCTGGCCCGCGTCGGTCCTGAGCGTCATCCGGCCCCCGTGGGTGCGCAGTGGTTCCCCGCAGACCGTTCCGGCGGGGGTGGTGACCGAGACGCGGGGGCCCTCCTGCGACGGCCCGTACCAGGTGATCCCCACGGCCGCGATGAGCAACGCGGCACAGCAGAGAGTGAACGGCACGCCCCGCGCGAGGGCCTGGGCGGCGCGCAGTGCCTCGGTGTGGTCCTCGGCGACGTGGTCGACCCGGAAAGCGCCGGTGTCGCCCGCGGCCGCCGGACGACCGTGGGCGGCGCGCAGCAGCGACAGGCTCCCCGCGGCGCCGCAGAGGAGCGCGAGGAGCAGCACGAGGCCGACGGCGACGGCGTACGGGGCGGCGAGGGAGCCGATGTCGCTGCGGCCCCGGAGGAGGCCGAACCCGACCAGCCCGGCCAGGAGTGCGGCGAGGCCGTTGCGCCAGGCCAGCGCCGACTCCCGGACCCGGGGAAGTTCCCGGCGCAGCAGGGCGCGGTGATGGCGGGCCGCGAGCCGGTCGGCCGGGACCCCGGCCGGTCCCGGTACGGCACGCCAGGTCATCTCCGCTCCCTCTCCAGCAGGATGTTCCAATACGCCCCGCAGCCCTCCTCGTCGCCGGGCCGGCCAGGATGCTCGGTCGTGCAGACGCAGAGCACCGGCACCGGGACGAGCCCCGTGCCGGTGCGCCGGGGCCGGCCGGTGCGCGGCGCGGCCCGGACGACAGAACGCGTCCAGGTGTAGACCGTCGCGCAGTGGCAGCGCGGGCAGGTGCCGGTCAGGACGGCTCCGTCCCCGGTGGCTTCGATGCGCAGGCCGGCGGTGTACGAGGCGGGGTAGCCGGGCTCCGTGACCTCGTCGTACGGGAGGGCGGACGCACGCCCCGTACGAGCGGGGTCCGTCGGGGGGTTTCGCGTGGGCGGGGCGGGCTCGGGCATGAGGCGTCTCCCGTGGGCGGGGCGGCGGACGTCAGTGGCTCGCGTCCGGTTTCCGATGCTGCCAGAAGGCCGGGCCCTGTTCGGGCGCGGAGGCTTCGGCGCGGTACGCCCTCGGCGGTGCGTCGGTGCCGTGCCGCCGCTCGGTGCCGGAATCACCGCTGGCCGGAGGGTTGTTGTCCGGTTTCCGGTCGATTATGGGACGTATTCCGGCGGCTGCCGCGAAACGGTCCTGGCGACCGGCGCCCGTGGGCATCATGTCCGCAACAGGGCCCCGCATCGACTCGGGGGGCGCCGTGACTGCCCGAACGGGCGGCGGGAGGAGGGGTGTTGAACGACACCGACGACGCCGGGCTGCGGGAGCGGGCGGCCGACGCGATCCGCCGGACGGAGGGAGCGCGGGCACTGCCCGCGGCGGTCGCCGCGCCGACGGGCCCGCAGGGAGCGGAACGTGACGCGCTGATGTCCGAACTGCGGTCTCTGGGCGCGGAGTTCGAACGGGACCTGCCGGGCGATCCGCTGGGGCAGGCGGTGACGGCCCGGCTCGGGGCACTGACCGGCTCGCGGTGGGCGGCCGACGGGGAGGAGTCCGACCGGCACGAGGCGATACGCCTGCTGCGTGGGGCCCGTGCGTCCGGTCTCCTCGCACCGGACGACCGCCTGGGGGCCGCGCGTGAACTCGTCGCCCTGCTGCTGGGCCCGGCGGTGCGCGTCGCTCCGGGCCGCTTCGACAGCGCGATCGGCTTGGACGGGTTCTCGCTGCTGATGCAGATGGGCAAGCCCGAGAAGCTCGGCGGTGCCGGCGTCATCGAGGCCCTTCCCGAAATCCAGCAGCTGGTGGAGGAGATCGGCGGAGCCGCGCCCCCCGTCCTTCAGGGCCTCTCGATGATGAGCGCGTACGCCGAGGCGCTGAACGGGGGCGATGCCCGGGGCCTGGCGGCCATGTGCGAGCGGATGCTCGCCGGTGACCTCGGCCCGATGATGCCCTCCGGCCCGTTGGGCTCCGTCGTGCGGACGCTGATGCCGCTGGCCAGATCCAGCGCACGGGGACTGGCCGACGAGGGTCCGGCATCGGATGCGACGGACCTGGCGGGCGAGGAACCGGCCGCGGTGCGCGGCGGCCCGGCGGAGGAGGACGGGCGTCCGTCGGCCCTGCCGGAACCGGCTCAGGCCGTCTCCGCCCTGTCGGCACCGGATTCGGGCGACAACGTGCGCGACATCGTGGCCCTGCTCGCCGAGGTGAACCGGCCGGGCGTGCTCGCACCGGACGAATTCGCCGAGCTGCTGACCAGGCTGGGCGACCCCGGGCAGGGGGCGGAGCCCGGTGACCAGGCCCTGTCCGCACTCGGCGCGATGGGGCTCGGAATACGCACCGGCCGTCCGGAGGAATTCCAGGAGGCGCTGCGGCTGATCCGCGAGGCCGCGGCGGCCGCGGGCCCGGACGACAAGATGGCCTGGATGGCGCGGAGCATGCTGCCCGGTGCCCTGGTCGGCGCCATGCTGGTCGGCGGGAGCCTCCAGGACCTGGAGGAGGCACAGGCGATTCTGGAGGACCTCCTGACCCCCGGTGAGGGGCTGCCGGCCGGTGCTCCGCCCGAACTGCCGGGTGTGAACGAAACATTGATGATCAATCAGTGTCTGCGGATCCACATGCGGACGACCGGGGCGGGCGAGGCCGGCGATACGGAGACACTCGAAGCGCTGGTGGGAGAACTTCTCGACGTTCTGGACGCCTGTGAGGACACCGAGTGGTCGTTCCTCCCTCTCTACGAGCTGGGCATGGTCCATCTCTACCTCGCTTCGCTCACCGGCAGCATCGACTCGCTGCGCAGTGCGGTGCACTACCAGGAACAGGCGCTCACGAGCCCGGACGTACCACTGTTGGCACAGCCGATGCTCGACATGAGCTGGGCGCCGCTGCTGACTTTCAGCTCCTTCCTCGAACCCTCCGTCGAGCGTATCCAGGAAGGCATCCGGCGGACCCGGGCGACCTTGCGGGGTGCGCCCGTCATGGTCGACCAGCGGGTGCGGGCACGGCAGGCGATCGGGCTGGCCCTCGACGCGGTGTACGGCATGACCGGCGATCCGTCCGTCCTGGACGAGATGATCACCGAACTGGAGTGCACCGAGGAGGAGCTGAAGGGGGTGAGCGGGGGGTCGGCCGCCGCCGTGCACTGGCAGCTGGCCGACGCGTACGGGCGGCGGGCCGCCCACGGAGGGGCCGACCTGGTCAGGGCGGTCGAGTGCGCCCGGCACTCGCTCCGCATTACAGCCGACGACGTCCTGCTCCAGCAGGGCGTCCAGCACGGTCTCCAGGTCGCCAGGACCGGCGCCAGCCGCGCGCTGGCCGCCGCCGGCTGGGCGGTCCGTGCCGGGCGGCCCGCGGACGCGGTGGCCTGTCTGGAGGAGGGACGGGCACTGGTCCTCGGGGCGGCGGCGGTCTCGGCCACGGTCGCCGAACGGCTGGCGGAGCGCGGCGAGCACGAACTGGCCGACAGGTGGCGCCGGGAAACCTCCCGGAGAACCACCGGCCCCCGCGCGGGAGGCAGCCGGTCGGAGCTGGCGGAGGTCGTGCTGGGCGCGTCGTTCGGCAGCCCGGAACTGCCGAGCGCCCTGCGTCGCCGGGCCCTGGAACTGCTGCGCCCCGCCGACGGGAAGGCCGCCCCCGGGCGGATTCCCGCCGTGTCCGAGCTGGTCGCCGCCGCCGGGCGCGCGGGGATCGACGCGTTGGTGTACCTCCTGCCGGGACAGGGAGGCGCGGACGGCTCCGCCGTGCTGCTGGTCCCGGGGCAGCCGCCCCGGTCGCTGCCCCTGCCCGGTCTGTCGGCCGAGGGCCGGACCCCGCTCGACGGCTATCTGGACGCCGCGGCCCAGCACGCCACGGCCCGGCGGGGACAGCAGCGCTGGGAGGCCGCACTGGACGCGCTGTGCGCCTGGGCGGGCGAGGCCGTGATGGCCCCCGTACTCGACGAACTCGCGCTGTGGGAAAGGGGACTCACGGAGTCGGGCCTGGCGGGCTGCCCCGCGACGCAACCCTTGCCGCAACCGGTCCGGCTGACCCTGATCGCCTGCGGGAACCTCGGTGTGGTGCCCTGGCAGGCGGCCCTGCTCACGGTCCCCCCGGCACCCGAGCAGGGACCGGCGCCGGACGGCAGGCCCGGCACGGTACGGGCGTGTGAGCTGGCCGTCCTCTCGTACGCCGCGTCCGGACGGGAGTTCGCACGGTCGGCCGGCCGGGAACGACTGCCGACCGCTCTGGGACAGGCACTGGTGTGCGTTCCCGGCTGGGACCTGGACGGTGCCGAGGACGAGATTCTGGCCCTGGCCGACACCTACTACCCGGACGCCGCCCTGTACGGAACGCTGATGACCCGCGACCTGACCCCGGAACCGCCCGAGGGCACCCCGGAGGAAGTGCTGGCGCTGCTGGGGGCGGGGCCCGGACGGGACACCGGGCGCGTCGCCCTCGTGCACCTGGCCTGCCACGGGGTGGCGGGTTCCGACCCCACCGCCTCCGCGCTGGAACTCGGCTGGCCGCAGGGCACGGAACCGGAGGCGGGCAGACTCACGGTCACCGCGCTGCTGGACACCCCGTTCGACCGTACGGAGGGGGCGGGCGGCCCCCTGGTCGTGCTCAGCGCCTGCGAGACGGACCTCAGCGCCCGCGACCACGACGAGGCGCTGACACTGACCACGGCCCTGGCGCACCGGCTGGCCGCCGACGTGGTGGGCTCCCGCTGGACCGTCCCGGACGTGGCCAGCTCGGTACTGATGACCGTCTTCCACGACCGTCTCGGCGCCGGGCTGGCCCCGCCGGACGCGCTGCGGGCCGCCCAGCGCTGGATGCTGGCGCCGCCCGGCCGACGGGACACCGTGCGCGGTCTGACGCCCGAACTCGGCCGTGCGGCCGCCGAGCTGGACCTGTCGGTGCCGTTCGCCTGGGCCGCCTTCATCCACCAGGGCAATCCGGGACCGGCCAGCCAGGACGGCGCGCCCGGCACGCCTACGTCCGCCTCGCCCGCCTCGTCCGTCCCGTCCGCCCCGCTCGCCCCGTGAAAGGAGAAGCACGGAGATGACCCCTGACGCGTTCCTTTCCCTGCTCCGCACCCACTGGCCGATGACGCTCGCCGCTCTCGACGGCGGCCGGCGCGCACGGCTGTGCGACGGTCTGAACGACCTCGCGGCGGCCGGTGACCGCAAGGCCGTCGAACGGGCCCTGCGCGGCCTGCGGCTGCAACTGCGCGCCCTGCCCCCCGACCACCCGGTGGCCCGGGAGCTGAGCGGCACGGTCCGCTACGCGGACGCCCCGCCCGCCCCGACGGTCGACCGGGCGCTGCTCGGCGAACTCCTCGACGTGTTCACCGACCCTCCGCCCGGTCCCGCGGAGTTGCTCCGGGCCGCTCACGAACGACTGTGGGAGACCCCGGCCCTGGGCCCGGCGGAACTCGCCCCGGAAACCACGGACGACCCCGCGGCCGCCGGTCTCATCAGACTGCGCCATCCCGGGGCCGGGGACCGGTATCCCCGGTTCCAGTTCGCCCCGGGCACGGCCGAACCGCTGCCGGTGGTGCGTCGTATCAACCACATCCTGATGGCCGACAAGGACCCCTGGGGCGCCGCGGACTGGTGGCTCGGCGGCAACGGCCGGCTGGCGGGAATCCCGGCCGAACTCCTCGGCGCCGTCCCCGACGAGGACCTCGCGCGGGCCGCACTCGAACTGGTGGCGGGCTGATGGACCAGATCCCGCCCACCGGCGTCTCCATGCGGCCCCTGCTGCGCGTCCTGCCCGCCGGAACCGAGCTCTGGCGCTGCCACCAGAACGACTTCGGCCCCGAGTCCTTCAACCCCAACCGTGCCCACCCGTACTTCCGTGGCAACCGGTTCGACGCCACCGAGCAGGATCCCTACCCGTTCCTCTACGCCGCGCTCGACCCGGTCACCGCGCTCTGCGAAGTCCTGCTGCGCTCGGTCGACTTCGAGGACCGCACGGCGGTGCGGCTGGTCCCGTGGGCGCAGGCGTCCCGGTACACGCTCTCGGTGCTGCGCACCACCCGCGAGCTGTCCCTCGTCGAACTGGCGACGGCCGAGGGCCTGGCCGCCGTCTGGCAGGACTCCTGGCTGGTCGACTCCGAGGCCGGGGACTACCCGAAGACCCGCTACTGGGTACGGCTGATGCGCGAGCACGACTCCGGGACGCACGGTCTGGTCTGGGAGTCGAAGCGGTGCCGGCCGAGGAGCGCCCTGCAGCTCTTCGGCGACCGTTGCGGGGAGGCACCGCTGGACACCGACCCGGACCGAAGCCTGCGGCTCGACTCCCCCGAGGGACTGGCCGAGGCGAACCGGCTGCTCAACCCGCTCCGGGCCGTGATCTCCTCGCCGTGGCCGGACTGACGCCCCGCCCAGGGCAGGGCGCCGCACCGCGGCCTCAGCAGGGCCCGTCCCCCGTGATACGGACGGTGCAGCCGACCCGGTGGCTCAGCTGGAGGCGGTCACCGTGGCGCAGCCGGTGCCGTTCACCGGGCAGGAGGTGACCGCCGTTCACCCAGGTGCCGTTCACGGTTCCGTCGGTCTCCTCGGTGACCCAGACCGTGCCGTCGGGATCGGCGCTCACACTGGCGTGCCGACGGGACACGACGGACAGGTCCTTGAAGGCACCGGCCGAGGCGGGGGCCCAGTCCGGGTCCCTGCCGAGCCTCAGCGGTTCCCCGGGGAGGACGGGCAGCGACAGGGCCAGGGTGTCGAAGTGCAGCACCACCCGGGTGCCGGGCGGCGCCGTCCCGCCGCCCTCGCCGCCGATCCGGGCCAGACAGCGTGGACAGCGCGGGGTCCCGGGCGGCACGAGAGCCGCGCAGCCGGGGCAGCGCACGCCGGCGACGGTGTCCGGGGAAGGCGGGACCGGCCCGCGCACCTCCTCGTCCGCTACGGATTCCCAGTCGTCGTCGTACCCGTCGTATCCCTCGTACCCGCCGTGCCCCCCGTACCCGTCGTCCCGGTCCCCGTCGGTGCCCCGGACCGGCGCGGTCATCGCTGACCGGGCACGAAGCCGGGCGACGTATCGATACGGATCTCCACCCGGCCGTCGTCGCGCTCGTGGACCTCCCGCACCGACACGGTCCAGCCCGCACCGATCGCCGGGTCGGCGAACAGGGCGCGGGCCAGCGGGTTGATCAGGTGCGTCTCCAGCGTCATGCCGATGCCCCGGCCGCCGTTCCACTGGTCGTGCGTGCAGTACTCGGTCAGCTGGGCCCGTGCGTGCGGGGAGAGTTCGAGGGAGATGCTGTGCTCGGCCAGCAACTGGCGCCGGATGTTGTCGATCTGGAGCTTCATGATCCGTTCGGCCACCTCGCCGGAGATGAAGTCGAAGACCACCACATTGCCACCGAGTCGGTTCATCAGCTCGGGCCGGCCGATGACGTGCTCGAAGTGACGCTTCACGTTCAGCCGCACGGTCCGGGCCAGTTCCCGGTACGGGGTTCCCGGGCGGACGATCCACTCCCGTTCCTCGGTCTGCGGGTCGGTGCGCTGCACCCCCAGATTGGAGGTGAAGATCAGTACGCACTCGCTGAAGTACGTGGTGACGCCCTGCCCGTCGGTGAGCCTGCCGTCCTCCAGCACCTGGAGGAACTTGTCGAGAACTCCCTTGTCGGCCTTCTCGATCTCGTCGAACAGGATCACCCGGAACGGATTGCCGCGCACCGCGGTCGTCAGCTCTCCGCCCGCCTCGTACCCCACGTATCCGGGCGGGGCCCCCACCAGGCGGTCCGCCGAGTGCGAGGAGGAGAACTCGCTCATGTCGAAGCGCAGATACGCCTGGTCGCTGTCGAACAGCACCGAGGCGACGGCCTTGGCCAGCTCGGTCTTGCCCGTGCCGGTGGGGCCCGCGAAGAACAGCACGCCACGCGGCCGATGGCCCGGGTTGGTGGCCTGGGAGCCCGAGAGCCCCATCGCGGCCCGCTTGAGGATGTCCAGCGTCATGGAGACGGCCGCCTCCTGACCGAGCACCCGCTCCGGCACGGTGCGTTCGCCCGCGATGATCCGCTGCCGGATCTCGTCGCGCCGCCACGGGTTCTTCTCCACCCCCAGCCGGTACATCCGTACCGCGTCGGGCATGGCGCCGAACGGAATGCCCCGGGAGAGGGCCAGGTCGAGGGATTGCCGCATGGCCCGCAGCGGCAGCCCGACGGACGCCCGTGCGAAGGCGTCCACCGGGTCCTTGCCCGTCACCCCGCCACCGGTGCGGTGCCCGTCGTCGTCCGGCCCGGTGTGCTCGTGCCACAGGAGCGCGGCCATCCGCCGGCGTTCGTCGGCGTCCGGGTCGGGCACCGCGATGGTGCGGATGCGTTCGCTCCCGGAGACCAGCCAGTTCGGCAGATCGCGTTCGCCCTCGGTGAGCCAGATGACCGGGTTGAACAGCGGTGTGGCGCCGCGGCTCGCGGACGGCGACAGCACGCCCGGCGGCAGCGGGACCGGCGCGGCCTGCTCGGCGAGCTTGAGGCAGGCCACGAAGAAGTCGCGCTCGGACTCGGTGAGCCGGGTGACATCGGTGGTCAGCCGGGCGGCGTGCTCGACGAGCAGGGCGACCCGGAGGGGTGCCGCCGACCGGCCGTTGCCGTGGCCGGCACGCCGGTGCTCGGCCCAGCCCGTGACGATGCCGTGGAGCAGCGGCTCGATCTCCATGAGGACCGGCGGGCGGTGCCGGTCCCGGCCGCCGGACTGCCGGGTGACATGCAGCAGTTCCTCGACCATCAGCTGTTCGGGGCCCGTGACGACGCGGAAGCCCCGGATCTGGTCGTAGCGGATCAGCGCCTGGTACCCCAGCCTGCGCAGGGCGTTCCACACGACCTCGACCAACGGGTGGTGGGCGTCCCGGGAACGGTGACGCACCAGGTGGAGGTCCTGGATGTTGCCGTGCAGGACGTACTGGGAGTGCACGCCCAGCGTGCTCGTCAGCTCCTCGACGAACAGCGGCACCGCACGCTCCGGCCTGCCCTCCTCCGTGCCGTCCCGGACCTCGGCGGGCGGTCCGTCGTGGCCCGGACGGTGCTTGCGGTAGTCGTAGGACCGCGTGTCCTCGGTGCTGTGGGTGTCCACACCCTTCCTCCGCATCCTCGATCGTGTTCACGTTTTCCGCGACGGCGGGGCGTCGGCCGGCCGGTGGCGTCAGCGGTCGCCGGCCGGAGCCGTGCGGTACCTGGGCCGGTCCTCGCGCCGGCGCCCTTGTCCGTCGTGCGTGTTCCCGGACGTTTCCGGCCGCGCGCCCACGGTGTCCTCGTCGAGCACGAGGACGCCTTCCTCGCCCCGTGTCCCGGGTACGGTGCCGCTCTCCTCGAAGACGAAGTCCAGGGCGACGCCGAGTTGTCGGGCGATCTCCCGCAGCCGGTCCAGGTGGTCGCCGGCCCGGTGGCACCGTTCGGCGTCCCGGGCGAGCGCGGCGCCGTCGCGCGCATCGGGCCGTTCGCGGCGCATGGTGGCCACCCGCGCGTGCTCCCCGTCCAGGACGATCCGCAGCCAGTGCTCCTCGCCCCAGCCGGGCGGCGTCCAGTCGAAGCGGACGAGCCGGTCGCGCGGGTGCGACGAATCGGCCCCCCGGCCGTCTGAGCGGTCCGTGCCGGAGATCGCGAGCCGCAGCATCCGCTCGACGTACCGGCGTTCCAGCTCCGCCAGCCGCTCCGACACCCGGTCGTCCACCTGCTGCTGCTCGTGGGGTTCCAGCCCGCGGCCCTCGTCGAGCACCCGGCGCAGCAGCGCGGTCTCGGCCGGGGCCGGCGGCAGCGGGTCCGTGCCCTGCGGGGCCGTGGTCTCCAGGAAGTGGAGCTGTGCGGCGGCCCGTTCCTCGGCGGCCCGGCGGGCCCGGACGGCACGGTTGGTGTCGGCGACGAAGCGGCGTGCCTCGCGCAGATGGGTGCGGGCCTTGAGCGGGCGGGTCGCGGCGGCGGCGAGCGCGTGCCGTACCGCGGCGGCGGCCGGTGCGGCGTCCTCGGCGGTGGCGGCCACGTCGAGCCGGGCGAGCAGTTCGGCCCCGATCCGCACGGCGTCCTCGTGCCGCAGTTCCTCGGCGGCGGGCGGCTGCGGCAGGGCCTCGTCCTCCCGGCGCGCGACGGAGGGGTCCGCGTCCCGTGCGGCGTCCGGCCGCGACCGGTGCTCGTGCAGCACCGAGGCGCGCCGGGCCCGCAGTTCACGCTGCCAGGCGTCGTCCTCCGGTCCGGTGAAGGCGTTCCGGCTCGTCCGCTGCACCCAGTCGGCGTGCGCGGCCTCGGCGTGACGCATCCGCTCGTCCAGGACGGCCAGTCGCTCGCGCAGCCGGGCCAGGGTCATGCCCACCGGGCCGAGGGGGCCGGGGAGGCCGGGGGGCGGCGGCGGGGGAGTGCCGGGCGGGGCCGCCCGCGCTGCCCGTCGTATCCGTGCGAGCAGTGCCGCCCGCCGTGCGTTCGCCCGCGCGGCGGCGAAGGCGGCGGCCTCCCACTGTCGGGCCGCGGCGGCGGTCGCCTCCTGTCGGCGTTCGAGGCACGCCTGTTCCTCGGCGGCCCGTACGGCCGCCGCCGCGAGTACCTGGGTGGTGACGAGGGCGGCCCGTCCGGCCAGCAGCGCCCCGCTGAGCGCTCCCAGGGCGACGGCCGCCGGGGCGAGGAGCTCATGCAGACCGTGGGCCGCCGCGTCGGTCAGGTGCCCGGCGGCCTGGTGGACGGCGTCCGCGGCCCCTGGCACATGGGCGACACCGGGGTGCGCGAAGGCCTGGGCGTGCGGGACGAGATCGCCGACCGACTGGCCGGCCGGTGCGTAGTCCACCGCGGGGAACACCTCGCTGATCGAGGGCAGGGCGACTCCGGTGCTCATCGGTCTCCTCCGGGCGGCGGCAGCGGATGGTGTGGCCGGTACGTGCGTGCCGGGCCCGCGGGCACGACGCCCCGCGGACGGCCGGTGCGGTCCGCGGCCCGCCCGGCGCGCAGCCGGCTCAGCTCCCGGCGCCAGGAGACCGTGCGGTGCACCGTCCAGACGGTGAGTGCCACGACGGTGCCGATCGGCCAGGCCCAGGGCGCGACGGTGACGGCGTAGATCCCCAGGGCCACCGCCGCGGCCAGCAGCGCGGCCGACGGCAGCAGGGTGCGCAGGCCGCGGGACCGGGCGAACCGGGCGGGGCGCTCCGACGTGGCGATCAGCCGCCCGGCGAGCGACCGCCGGGGGTGGTAGTGGGGCGGGCCGATGAACGCCGCGGCGGACAGCTCCAGGGCGAACACCGCGGCGGCGGCGGGCAGGGCCTGCGCCCAGGCGAGTACGACCGCCTGCTGGGAGGCCCGTCCGAGGACATCGGCGAGGCCGATCACGAACCCCCACGGCACGGTGGCCGTAGTGGCCCCGAGCAGCGCCCAGCCCAGCATCGCCGGGCGTTCCAGCCGACGCAGCCAGACAAGGGTGGCGTCCTGGTCGGCGGCCAGCAGCCGGGCGGCCTCCGCCTCGGCCAGCTCCCCGTGGCGCGCCGCGGCCTCGTCGCCGGCGACACCGGCCAGCAGCCGGGCGGCGATCAGCCGCAGGGTGTCGTCCGGATCGGCGACGAGCCGGGTGTACCAGTCGACGGGCACGGCCAGGGCGGCCCGCACCGCGGCGGCCCCCCGTGCCAGTTCCGCCGTGACCCGCCCCGGTTCGTGGGCGAGGCGCAGCAGCATCGCGTCGACGGCATCGGTGCGGCGCAGCCGGGCGCGGGCGGCGCCGCGGTCGCGGGGGCCGCCGCGCGACAGGATCTCGTCGGTCAGCGGCCGCCAGGCGGCCCGGTGCGCGGACCACCGCCGGTGCACCTCGTCGAGTCCGGCGCCGCCCGGACGTTCGGCGAGCAGGGGCAGCAGTTCGTGCCGCAGCAGATCGGTCAGTACCGCGCGGGCCTCGGCGTCGCCGTCCGTGACCGCCTCGGTCAGCTGCCGGATGCCCAGGGTGTCGAGGGGTACTCCGTGGTGGGAGACCTCCAGTCGCGGGCCCAGCCAGTTGATCAGCCGTGCGGTGGTCCGGGCGTCCGGCGGTTCGGCGAGTTCCGCGCGCAGGGCGACGAGCCGTTCGTTCTCCTCGGAGCTGCGGCCGGGGGAGTCGATGAACTGGCCCAGCCACTCGACCAGTTCGGCCCGCCGGTTCCGGCGGGCCAGCAGCCGTCCGGTGGCGAGGCGGTTGACGTCCAGCAGCCGGGCCAGTTCCTCGGCGCCGGTGACCTCCCGGCCCATGAAGGGGAAGGGGCGCAGCGTGCGCCGGGGCGGGAGGTCGTGCGGTGCCGCGCCGGACGTGCGGGGTGCCGTCGGTGGGGATTCACCCCGCAGCCAGGCCGCCACCTGATCGCCGCCCCAGCGGTGCTCCGGTGCCCGCGTGAGCAGTCCTTGACAGAGCATCAGCAGCCGAGGATCGGTCACCAGGGGCAGTTCGGGGTCGTGGGTGGCGACCTCGGTCAGCACCTCCTCGTCGCCGCGGAAGTCGATCGGGTGGCTGCCGCCGGCCAGTTCGGCGACGACCATGCCGAGGGACCACCAGTCGACGGCGGGGGTCACGGCCTGCCGGTGCGGGGCCGCCTCCGGTGCGAGGTAGAGAGGTTTGCCCACCCAGCCGCGCCGGCGCGGCCGGTCGTGCTGCGGCTCGTGCACCGCCGCGCCGAAGTCGATCAGCACCAGTTCGGGCCGGTCCTCGTTCTGGATCCGCACCATGATGTTGTCGGGCGTGACGTCACGGTGCACGATGTCCCGCGCGTGCACCGCGACCAGCGCCGCGTGGAGCTGTTCCACGACGGCCCGGACCAGGGCGGGCGGCAGCGGCCCGGGGTGGTCGGCGTGGTAGCGGGCGAGGTCGGTCTCGCCGTACGAGAGGGTCAGGTCGTAGGGGTGGCCGTCGGCGGTGCCGCTCTCCAGCAGCCCGGCGACCGGCCCGCCCGGCCCTTCGGCCAGGACGCGGCGGACGCCGGGGTCGGGGCCGAACCGGTGGTGGTACCACTTCAGTACGAGGGGGACGTCGGCGGACGCGTGCCGGGCCTCCCGGTCCTTGACCCGGAGCACCACGGCCTGGGACGGCCGGTGGACGCTGCTCAGCACCTGGGTGAGGTCGAAGCGTCCGCCCAGTGCGGCCGGCACCCGGTCCAGCCCCTTGCGGGTCTCCGCGTCGCGCGGATCGCGGTAACCGGTTCCGGCCTCGTCGACTTCCACTTCCGTGGGCGGCGGAACAGTCATGCGACATGCCTTCCGATGACGGGGCCGGGCAGGGCGGGGACGGTGGCCGTACCGCCCGGCCGGACAATGTTGTCCAGAGGCCCTCCCGCGGGCGGACGGGCGGGCATATCGTGTCGGCCATGAGCCAGGAGACCCAGCCCTCCTCGTCCGCTCCAGAACCCCTCGGGCCCGCGCCCGGAGGCCGAGTGCTTCCGCCGCTGCCCGGCGCCGAGCGGCTGGCCGCGGAGCTGCGGGCCCTGCGCCGGCCCGGTCTGGCCGGCCTGCGCACCCTGCGGCCCGAGGCCCTGATCAGAGTGGCCGTCGCCGCGGGCCTGAGCGGGGGTTTCGACGACGAGGCCGCCGGAGTGGAGACGCTGCTGAAGGCCGGAGTGCGGCATCTCGGCGGACGCACCCTGTCCGCCGACGGCACCCGGGGCGACCCGCTCGCCAGGGCGGCGGCCCACACCTTCGGGCTGCTGCCGGACTGGCGGGGCGTTTCGGGCCAGGAACGCCGCAAGGCCGCGGCAGCCGTCTACGGCGTCACGTCCGAACGCTTCCGCAAGAGCCAGGAGCAGGAGGTGATCGCGGAACTGGCGCTCGCGGTACTGGCGGTGGCGCGGGCGGCCATCGCCGGACCGCCTCCGTCCGGTCTGCCCGGCCTGCCCGGCCCGCCAGGCCCGTCCGTCCCGGACGGTGGCGGCGGCGGTCCGGTGACGCGGACACCGGAGCCGGTGCCCGACCCGCCGACCCGGCTGACCGGACCACCGCTGTCGGCCGCCGCCGTGCACCGGGTCACCGTGCACGTCGCGTCCATCGAACTGCTGCGGGACATCGACATCCTGGTGTCCTCGGAGAACATCTATCTGGAGATGTCCAAGACGTTCCGCTCCACCGTGTCCGGCTCGCTGCGCAGGGCCGCCGCGATCCGCGACGAGGCAGGCGAGACGGTCGACGACGTCCTCGCCCGTGAACTGGTCGAGTGGATGCGGGCCCACGGCCGGTCCGGGCTCCCGGTGCGCCCCGGCACCGTCGTCCCGACCTCGCCGGGAGCCCTCGCCGAGCGCGGCGTGCGCCGCATCCACCACGCGGCCGTCGCTTCCCCCACGAGCGACGGACACAGCTATCGAGTCGATCCGCACGTCCTCGCCGAGGCGGTCTCGGCCAGCTTCCGACTGGCCCGCGCGGAACGCGACAGGTACGACCCGCCGCTCTCCTCCCTCTGCTTCCCCCTGCTCGGCGCGGGGCACGGACTGCCGCCGGAGAAGGCGGCGCGCTGGCTGTGCTGGGCCGTCCACGAGGAGTTGAGCCGCGATCCGTCCTGGACGGTGCACCTGGTGGCCCAGCGCCCCGAACTGGCGAAACTCCTCACGGCCGCCAGCTCCGCCCCCTGAGTCGTAGCCCACGCTCTCTCAACTGCCTTTCGAAATAGGTGAGTTCTCCTCGCCTTGGCACCCCGAAGAGCCGTACCGAGGGAGGACCGGACGGCCCGTCGGACGCCTGCGCCGGCTCCACGACGACCTGTACCGTCGGCTCGTCCGCCTCCCGGTCCAGATGCGGCGCGTACCGGACCCGGCCGAGGCCGCTCTGCGGCGTCAGCCGCTGGTTCGCGGAGCCGCGCCACACAAGACCGGTCGGTTCGGCGATCCGGAAGCGCCCGGTCACCACGGCGTCCGCCGGTGCCAGGGCGGCCCGCCGGGCCGCGCCCAACTCGGGCTCCTCGTAGCCGGTGTAGACCAGCAGATCGGCGGGGAGGCCGTCGTCGGTCGCGCCGGGGCGGGTCCACGCGGCACGCAGCAGGGCGGCGCCCCGGAGCAGTTCCGCCAGGGCCGCGGGCTGGGCGAGCGGCTCGCCGCCGCTCACCGTCAGACCTGCGGCGCCGCGGGCGAGCGCGGCCCGCCACAGCTCCAACAGCTCCGCCACGTCCATGGATTCGCCGTTCTCCGGCTCCCAGGTGTGCCGCGACATGCAACCGGGGCACGCCAGCGGACAGCCCTGCAGCCAGATGCCCAGCCGTCGGCCCGGCCCCAGCGTCTCCACCGGGAAGTGCGTCCCGCCGACCCTGACCCGCATCCGTCCTCCCCCTTCCCGCCGGGCCGTCCGCTCCGGCAACACCGAGCGGGCACCGGAGACTTCGTCGAGAACGAGTATCGAGCGAACGGGCGGCGCGCGGCACATTTATTCCGGTGGATTTCCGGGCGTTTCCGGGTGCGGTCCGGTCGCTTTCCGGGCCGATTCCGGATGTGTTCCGGGAAATGCCCGCGGAGCCGAATGCGCGGTCGAAAGGCCGGGAATTTCCCTTACCCGGTCGGCTACGCTCCGTTCCCCGATTCAGCTTCGGGGTTCGTCCGGTGAACCGCCAGGGGCGGGCGCGGCGGGGGCGACGGACCGGATCACGCCGTGCGAAAGAAGCCGCCGGAGCGCGCTCGAACGGAGAAAAGGCGGTCGCCGGAGGGCGGCTGCACGGGGGAAGGGGATTCCGCCATGAGAATCGACACGAACCGCTTCAGAAGTCCGGCCCGGTATGCCTGGGTCGGCCGGATCATCGCATTCCACGACAGGTATCAGGGCCGGCGGGACGCGCCCGGTCTGCGGGCCAGGCTCGCTTCACTGCCGCACCCGGACACCTTGCCGCGGGGCGCCGCCGATCCGTACCCGGAACTGCTGACCCCCCATGTGCAGGGGATACGGGCGAGTGCCTCGCGCGGGGCCGACCAGCTGCGCTCGCGGCTGCTGCACGACGAACGCGAGCTGTGTGCGCGGATCCACGCCGAGTCCGTGCGGGTGGTCACCCAGTACGACGTGCGGCAGGCCCCCGCGCCGGCCGCCCTTGCCCGGTATGGCGAACTCATCGGTGTGTGGCGGGCCTCGGCGGGCGTGTGCCGGGGCCGGGCCGCTGTCCTGACCCACGAGGCGAACCAGCGGCTCGCCCGTTACTGGACAGCGGTCCTGACGGACCTTCAGCCGCACTCGGAGGAGGGGGCGTTCCCGCTGGACCACCCGCACCTGCTGCCCGGCCACATCGTTCTCGACGAGTCCTGGCAGCACACCGACGACTGGCTGCGGGTGGACGGCGGGCTGTGGGCCGCCCCGGCCCGGGGCCGGACCGATCACCCGGTGACCCGTGCACTGGCCATCCTCGACGCCCAGCCCGTGCGGGGCGCGGATCCCGCCGCCCCGCACAGGGCGGCGGCGGGCCCGGGACGGGGGCGCGGATGACCCGCCCGACACCGGTCGTGCCACCGGCGCGCGCCGCGCAGCGACCGGTCACCACCGGCGAATTCCAGGAAACCGTGAACCATCGCACGAACACGGAGAGAGCGATGAACGTGCCCCACCCGCCCGGCCGTCCGCCCGTCGCCGGGCCGCCACACCGATCCGGCCGCTTCCGGCGTGCCGCCTCGGCTCTGGTGCTCGCCGCGTCGCTCGTGGCCGTCGCCGGCTGCTCCTCGCCCTCCGGGGGCGATGAACTCCGTACGCCCTGCGGGCTGGTCATCGACGGTTCGGGTTCCGGAGCGGCCGGCAGCCGGGGCTTCGACGCCGAGGCGAAACTCAAGTCCACGCTGCTCCCCTTCCTGACCGAACGGCACTGCGGCACGCTGGCGTTCGCCCCGGTCACCCGGTCCTCGCAGACCTCCTCCTGCCGGGTCGGGGACATCGACCTCGATCCGCCGGGGGACGAGACCTCCGACCGCGACAGCATGCGCAGGTCGTCGCGGGTCCTGGCGCTCATGGGCGCGCTCACCATGCTGAAGTGCGCCCGCACACAAGGGGGTTCGGATGTGCTCGGGGGCCTGGCGCGGATCGGCGACGCCATGCCGTCCGGCAAGGGGACGCCGAGCCTGCTGGTGGTGAGCGACTTCGAGCAGGCCGACAAGGAGTTCACGCTCAGGGTGGGCGAGATCGCGACGGAGGAGAGCCGGGAGCGGGCCGTCGACACCCTGCTCGGCGACAGGGGCGTACCGGGAATCACCGGGATGGATGTCTATCCCGTCGGCTACGGCATGCGCCACGACGCCAGGCCGAGCGAGTACCGGCCGTTCGACGCGTTCTGGTCCGAGATCCTGAGCGGGAGGGCGAAGGCGCATGTCCACGACGACTACCGGAAGTGACCCCGGGGAGCCGCGCCGGCGGCGGCTCAGGATTCCGGGGCCGCTGCGCGCCGGGGCCGGAAGCCGGGGCGCGGACCGCCGGGTCGCGGAGCCGGAGGCGGGGCCCACGCGCCACCCTCTGGTCCTGACGGACCGGCAGCAGCGGCGCCTGATCAAGGATGCCCGCAAGCGTGGGGCCGGGGCGGTCACGGGCCGGAGGCGGCCCGCCGTGCGCGGCCGGGCCGCCCGGTCGGGCGCGCTCGACCCCTGGGTGCTCGACAGCGGCGGCCGGGTGCCCTACTTCGCCGAACTCGCCTCGGTGCGCGACATGTTGCAGGCGCAGTTGCGGGAGCAGGCGGCGGACATGGAGGAGGCGGCGCTCCTGCGGGACGCGCGCGCCAGGTCGGACGTGGAAGCGGCCGAGGTGGAGAGCCGGCTGCAGGACGAGCTGTTGCGGGAGGCCGACGAACAGGTCCGGTCGTCCTGGCGCCAGCTGAACCGGCTCGCGGCCCGTGCGGTGCGGTGGGAACGGTTCCGGGACGGTGTCCGGGAGCGGGTCGAACTCCGGTGGATCCAGGCCCGGTTCCCCGACGCGGAGGCCACCGGGGAGAGCGGTGCGGCGTCCCGCCCGGACGGGACGCCGCCCGGAGGCGACGACGGGGCCCCCGCCGGGCGGCGCGGCCCCGCGCCGGTGCCCGACGAGGGTTCGGCCGACGACGACTGGCAGTCGCTCGATCCTGCCGGGGACGCGGACGCCGTCCAGCCGCCCACCGGCCGTGGCCCCGCCCCGAGGGAGGAGCGGGAGGCGGAGTTCCTCGGCGACCTGGCTCCGCCGTCCGACCCGGGCTGGGAAGGCATGCCGGCCCGTCCGGGCATGCCCGCGTGGCTGACCTGGGCCATGCTGCTCGCCATCGCGGCGGTCGAGATACCGATCTACTGGATCGCCTTCCAGCCCTTCCACGGAACGGGCAGCAAGAGCGCCGACTTCCTGTCCGGCACGCTGGCGATCTCCACCGCCGTACTGATGGTGCTCCTGCCGCACCTGGCGGGGCGGACCCTGCGCAGCCGCGCGGCGACCGGATCCGTCAAGGCCGCCGCGCTTCCGGCGCTGGCCCTGCTGGGGGTCTGGGGGTTCTCCGGATGGGCCCTGGGCGATCTGCGGGCCAGGCTGGTGCTCAAGCACCCCGACCCCATCGACGTCCCGTCGGACCTCGGTGACTCCAGCGGTGCGAAGGACCTCGCCGCACCGCCGACACTGGCGGACAGCCTCCATCTGGCCCCGCACACCATCACCTGGATGTTCGTGGCCCTGCTCTTCCTGTCCGGAGGCATCGGCTTCCTGCTGGGGCTGCTCAGGGAACACCCCTACCTGGACGCGTACCGCGCGGCCCTGGAACGCCGGGCCGACAGGGTCAGGCAGCGGGAGGAGGCCCGCGCCGCCGCGGACCGGGCCGGCTCGCTCGACCGGTCGGCGCAGGACCGTTCGGCCCAGCGCCGGGAGGCGGTGGAAGCCCGGGTCCGGGCCACGGACGACCTGTACGAGGCGGCGGCCCATGCCTTTCTGGAAGGGGCGATGGAGCGGTCGAGCGATCCCGCGGTGACCGAGGCGGCGATGAAGCTCTCCGCCACCTGGCCGTTGCTGCCGCGCCGTCCCGGGCCCCCGGCCGGCCGGGGCGCGTGAGAGCCCGGCATCTCGGACCGGTACGAAAAAGGGCGGGTCCGCACATGGTCGTGCGGACCCGCCCCGTCCGTCGTCAGCCGCGTACGACCGTCACCGGGCACGGTGCGTGCTGGGTGACATGGAGGCTGACCGAGCCGAGCAGGGTCGCCTTGAGGCCGCTGTAGCCGCGCGCTCCCACGACGAGGAGGCTGGCTCCCTCGGCGCGGTCCAGCAGGGACTGGGCCGGGTTGCCGATCACCACGATCTTGCTGACCGCCGCCGCACCCTCGGCGCCCAGGGCCTCCTCCAGCGTCTCGGTGAGGGCCACGGTCGCCAGGGCCTGCGGGTCGAAGTCCTCCGGCATGCCGGGCATCATCGACGCCCAGCTCGTCGCGGGGTACTCCCAGCTGTTGACGGCCTCCACCGTGTCACCCGTCAGCTCCGCCTGGCGTACGGCCCAGTGCAACGCCTTGACCGACGACTCGGAGCCGTCAACGCCCACCACGATCCTGCCCATCACTGCCTCCAGCTCGGTTCGGCTCAGTGCGCGGACGCGTCGTACGAGGCGAACTCGTACGACGCACCTTTCAGTCCAACTCTAATCAAACCGGTACAAGGGTTCCGTCGGCGGGTCCCTCAGTCCAGGCGGAGGTCGGCGAGCTGCTGCTCGAACGGCACCACCTCGTCGTCGAGCCCGAGCGTCCTCGGTGCCCCGGAGGCAGCCCGGCCGCCCGTGATCATGGCCGCGAGCTCGCCGCCCGCCCGGCGGATGCGGGAGGGCAGGCCGTCGGTGTACTCGTCGCCTGACGAGCCCCAGTCCTCCGACGCCGCGTACACGGACGTCGGTACGACGGTGGCCCGCAGATAGGCGAAGAGCGGGCGCATCGCGTGTTCCAGGACCAGCGAGTGGCGGGCGGTGCCGCCGGTCGCCGCGATGACGACGGGCTTGCCGGTCAGTGCCGTGTTGTCGATCAGGTCGAAGAACGACTTGAACAGTCCGCTGTACGAGGCGGTGAACACGGGCGAGACGGCGATCAGCCCGTCCGCCTCCGCCACCTCCTTGATCGCCCTGTCCAGGGCGGCCGGCGGGAAGCCGGTGACCAGGTGGTTGGCGATGTCGACGGCCAGGTCGCGCAGTTCGATCACCTGGACCTCGACCGTGCGGTCCTGCTCGGCCAGCAGCCGCTCACGGGCGGCACCGGCCAGCCGCTCGGCCAGCAGCCGGGTCGAGGACGGGCTGCTCAGCCCGGCCGACACGGCGACGATGCGCACGGGCTCGGTGGCGAACACGGTGGACACGGTGGACACGGTGGTCAGACCTCCTTCGTGGCGGTGCGGGCGGCGACGGCCGGGTGGACGGGCGCGGAGTCCGGGACCCCGGCCGGGCGCAGGGCGGCGAACTCCTTGCGCAGCACCGGGACGACCTCCTCGCCGAGGATGTCGAGCTGCTCCAGGACCGTCTTCAGCGGCAGTCCCGCGTGGTCCATCAGGAACAGCTGGCGCTGGTAGTCGCCGACGGCGTCCCGGAAGGACAGGGTCCGCTCGATGACCTCCTGCGGCGAGCCGACGGTCAGCGGCGTCTGCTGCGTGAAGTCCTCCATCGAGGGCCCGTGCCCGTAGACCGGCGCGTTGTCGAAGTACGGGCGGAACTCCCGTACCGCGTCCTGCGAGTTCTTCCGCATGAACACCTGGCCGCCGAGGCCGACGATGGCCTGCTCGGCGGTGCCGTGCCCGTAGTGCGCGTACCGCTGCCGGTACAGGTCCACCATCTTCTTGGTGTGCTCGATGGGCCAGAAGATGTTGTTGTGGAAGAAGCCGTCGCCGTAGTAGGCGGCCTGCTCGGCGATCTCCGGCGAGCGGATCGAGCCGTGCCAGACGAACGGCGGGACGCCGTCCAGCGGGCGCGGGGTCGCGGTGAAGGACTGCAGCGGCGTACGGAACTTGCCCTCCCAGTCGACGACGTCCTCGCGCCACAGCTTGTGCAGCAGGGCGTAGTTCTCGATGGCGAGCGGGATGCCCTGACGGATGTCCTTGCCGAACCAGGGGTAGACCGGACCGGTGTTGCCGCGCCCCATCATCAGGTCGACGCGGCCGTCCGCGAGGTGCTGGAGCGTCGCGTAGTCCTCGGCGATCTTCACCGGGTCGTTGGTGGTGATCAGCGTCGTGGACGTGGACAGGATCAGGTTCTCGGTGCGGGCGGCGATGTAGCCGAGCGTGGTCGTCGGCGAGGACGGGACGAACGGCGGGTTGTGGTGCTCGCCGGTCGCGAAGACGTCCAGGCCGACCTCCTCGGCCTTCTGCGCGATGGCGAGGGTGGCCTTGATCCGCTCGTGCTCGCTCGGCGTCCTGCCGGTCGTCGGGTCGGTGGTGACGTCCCCGACGGTGAAGATCCCGAACTGCATGGCGCCCGCCTCCAGAAACCTAGTTTGGTTGAATGTTGAACTACGTGAACACACCCTACAACGGAGCACCCCCCTGACCTATTCCACGGGGGGGAGGAGCGGGTGGTGCGTACCCTGGACGGGATGCGCGGACCGGCCACGGACCGCACTTTTTACGGAGGCGGAGCTGTGAGCGGGAGCGGTGGCGAGAGCGAGCGCTGGAAGGAGCGCGGCGTCGCCCTGCGCGTCTTCGTCTACGTCTTCGCCACGCATCTCTTCGCGGGCTTCATCTGGATCCTGTTCTACGTCGGCGAGCACGCCAAGAAGTGAAGTGAGCGGGGGACCGGGTCCCGGGGACCAGGACCATCCGCCGATGCGCACGACCGGGCCGGCCCCCTACGCTGCGGGCCCTGGTGCGCGACCGAGCGTGCCGACGCCAGAGAGGGTGCCGCCATGCCGTTCACCGGTCAGACTCATGTCCGCATCGCCCGACCGTCCCAGGACCTCGCCGCAGCCGAGAGGTTCTGGGCGGACGGCCTCGGGCTGGACGTCCTGTTCCGCGCCGACGCGGGCCGGGAGCCCGGCACGCACGATCTGCTCATGGTGGGACACCCGGACGCGTCCTGGCACCTCGAACTCGTCCACGGCGGCGATCACCCCACCGACCCCCGCCCCACCGACGAGGACCTGCTCGTCCTCTACTTCGACGGCCCGGTACCGGAGGAGACGGTGGACCGCCTGGAGGAGCACGGCGGCAAGCGGGTCGCGTCGCCGAACCCGTACTGGAATGAGTGGGGCGTCACCGTGGAGGACCCGGACGGATACCGCCTCGTCCTGTGCCGACGTGGATGGTCCAACTCCTGACGGGGCCGCGAGACGCATCGAGCGAGAATGCTGGTTGCTGGGTATTACTGCATCATGCTGTACGAGATGCCACGCCTGAACTCGGGCGACCTTCAGGTTCTGGAGCAGACCAACGTCCTGCGCGAACGGGTGCGGCATGCGGTGCAGCAGGCTCCGATGAAATGGATCCTTGATCTGCGCAAGGCCCTGACAGCCAATGCCATCGCGGCGTCGAACGCGATTGAGGGCTACCGGGTCGATGCCGTGGACGTCGCCGACCTGATGGACGGCGAGCGCGAGGTCGAGGCCAGTGACGAGAACAAGGCGGAGACGCTGGCCTACCAACAGGCCATGACGTACATCCAGTCACTGCACGATGTGACCGACTTCCGCTACAGCAAGGAACTCCTCAACAGCCTGCACTGGATGCTCCAGGGGCATCACCACCCCCGCAAGCTCGCCGGGCAGTGGCGCAGGACCTCGATCCGCATCACCGCACCGGGGGACGAGCTCGCCACCGATTACGGAGGCCCTGACCAGGAGCGGGTTCCCGGGCTCGTGAGCGAGCTCGTGGACTGGCTCAACGAAGGCGACCTGGACAGTCATGTCCTGCTCCGTGCTGCCATGGCCCACCTGAACCTGGTGAAGATCCACCCCTGGTCCGACGGCAACGGCCGCATGTCCCGCTCGGTGCAGACCCTTCTCATCGCACGCGGCGGCGTTCTCGCCCCCGAGTTCTCCTCGATCGAGGAATGGCTGGGCATGCCGGGCAACACCTGGGAGTACTACAAGGTGCTGCGAGAGGTCGGAGGACCGGTCTGGTCGCCGGAGCGCGATACCTTGCCCTGGATCAAATTCAACCTGCTCGCCTACCACCAGCAGACTCAGCGGGTGCAACGCCGTGTCGACCGTTCCAACGACTGCTGGATGCAACTGATGGAGGGGACCGGTGCACACGGAGTCACGGAGCGGCAGGTCACCGCGCTGCACGAGGTGGCAATGGTCGGCCGGGTGCGGCGCAGCCGCTACGAGAAGGCCGAAGCGATCAACACGCAGCAGGCCACGCGGGATTTGCAGGCACTCACCAAGGCGCAGTTGCTGACGGCCGTGGGCCGGACGAAAGGCCGCCACTACGTCGCCGGGCCGCGGTTTCCGGAGCGGGTGCTGGCCACCGCACGTCGACATCACACCATCAGCAACCCGTATGCCACGTAGTCTCGCGGTGCCGCAGCGCGCACTGCCAGGGCTCGCCCGTGGACGGGTCCAGGCCGGCATCCCGACGTCGTTTTCGCTCAGGCCAGTTCTGGACGGCACCGATTCGTCGTCCTGCTCGACCGCTTGTGCGTGAGATCACGGTGCTCGGCGAGGGGGTGCTCCCTACGATGCGTGATAGATGCAGCTGTCCCGTGCATCGCCTGCCCTGTTCAAGGAGACGGATCGTCGTACATCGCGCTCGTGGACACCGCGAACGGTATCGCCGTCCAGCAGGACCCCACCGCGTGGATGTTCCCGAACCTCGACCTGACGATCCATCTGCACAGACAGCCGGAAGGACCGTGGACCGGACTGGACACCACCGCTGCCTTCGGCCCGTCGGGACAGGGACTCACCAGCAGCGTCCTGCACGACCTCCGAGGGCCCATCGGCCACGCCGAACAGATCCTCACCGTTCGCCCGCTGTCCGGTGACTGAACCGCGTCCCTCCAGCTGTCGCGCGGCGAGGTGCTTGTTCTGGCAGGCCCTGACGGCACCTCAGCACCGGGTCGCGTACCGAGGACGGGACCCGGCGTTGCCGAAATGCCGCCGGAGGGCGTATCGCCGATCAGCCGTCGCCGGCGATCTCCTCGGCCTTGGCGTACAGCGCGGCCTTCATGTCCGCCATGCGTGCCGGGTCGGGCCGTGGATGAACCCAGCGGTTCCGGTGGAAGACCGTTCGCGGCATCGGCGCGCTCCGCAGGAACTCGGTGAACGCCCCGTCCGCCCACGGTGGCACCCACGCCCCCGATCGGCAGACGAAGACGAGGTCGAACGCCACGGTAGGGGGCGTGCCGACGTCGATGGTCATGGTGACGGGAACGAGCGGGGTCTCCGGCGGCCGGGCCAGTGACTCGCGCCAGGGCGGGAAATGGACATGGAGATCGGAGCCTGCCCATGCGTGAGCGAGCAGCCAGTTCTCGCACCGGATGCCGTCGCCGGATTCCTTCCAGGCGTCGAAGCTGGCGTGGTTCGTCCGGTATCCGGCGTCGTGGTGAGCGTCGTACAGGTGGACCGAATCCCAGGCAGGCGTTTCCGCTCCGAGGTCGGACGGCCAGAGGTGGGCGGCCCATGCGTTGCTGTCGGCGTACGTGAGGGAGGTGCCGGGAGCGAAGGCGAAGCGGTCCCAGAAGCCTTGCCATCCCTCCACCTGCGGCAGATCGATTCCCGCCGCCCTGAAGTCCCGGAGTCTGGCCTCCCAGATGGTTTCCGTGTGGAACTCGTCCTCGGCCACCGGCCAGGTGAAGAGTTCATCGTGCGGGCCCCGGGGGCCACCCGAGGCCGGGGTGGGAAAGAAGAAGTCCCAGTCGACGACCAGGAGATTCATGCGCGGAGTCTCTTTCGAGAGGGTGAGGCCCCCGGCCGGAACCGGGGACCTGCTCCTACTGTTCTCGGGCCGGTGGCCGGTGATCAGTGGCCCGGGGAGCCGCTCCCCCCGTTGCCGTCGCCGTCCTCGATGTCGGTGTCGTCCGACCCGTGGCCCCCGTTGTCCCCGCCCGATACGGTTGCCCGGCGCGTCAGTGCTTCTTTGAAGGTCAACGCTGTCGCCTCCTCAAGTCACCAGGACAAGGCGCCTCCTTGCCCTGCCGTGCACTTGCATCCCGCCCCCGGTCGGTCTTGCCGGACATCCCCGGGGGCGGGGCCTCGGCCGTCCTCGCCGTTGGTGCGGGGCCTTTGGGCGAGGACGGAGCCCTGGAGGGAATTCACCCCGGGTGACCATCGCGGCAGTTGATGCAGCAACGGGGAAACCACTGGATGGTGTTGCCGAAGGCGTCGGTCTCGCGGGCGCTCAGGTTCACGGCAGTGCGTACGGACAGGGCTGCCGAGCACCACACGCAGTGCGTGCCGCGCTGCTGCTCCCGCGAGAGCGTGGCCACGGGCGGCAACTCACTGGGGTCATCGGGGCCGGTCATCCGATCGGCCCCCGGGCAGACGCTGGTCTTCATGCCGAAGGCAACTCCGAGCTCGCCGGGATGGGTCAGCCGCCCCGTACCGCCAGGCTTCTCCAGCCAGCCAAACCCGTCCACGTACCGTTCGACCGGCGGGCATCGCAGTGGCCAGTGCTCCGGGCGGACGCCCAGTCCGGGGACGCCTGCGAGGAGGACCGTCGCCCGGAGAGCTCCCACGGCGGTAAATGGATCGACGCCCACAGCGTCGTACAGCTCGGGTCTTTGGGCCATGAACGAGACGGTAGGAGTGTCCCGTTGCGGCAAGCTATGCGATGTTCTCGAATGTTCTCGAAAGCTGGTCGAATGTTCTCGTGTGGTCTCACAAAGGGGGCGGCACGGTGTAGAAGAGGGGCCGTATGAACGGTGATGCTGGTGGCGACCATCCCCGTCCCTGGGAGACGACATGGCACGACGACTGCGGTTCAACGGCACGGACAGCAAGAACGGTGGATGCCCGGCGATTCATGATGACCTCGACTCTGGAGAGATCATCGTCCAGGGAACACCCCTTACCGAGCCCGAGGACCTCACCCAGCTTCAGCACTTCGGCCCCGACGACGTGGCAGTGGTCGTTCCGCGTGAACTCCTTGTCAACCACGGACCGAAAGAGATGGACCGCGTGCCCAAGCTGATCGGCCCGGAGGAGTTCGGAAAGCTCTTCCACCACTTCGAGCATTCGGCCTGGCACCTGGAAACCCGCCGCGGCTACGCCTCCGACCGCGAAGACGAGGGATACGCAGCCTTTCTCGCGACCGGCGAGGCACCGATGGACCTGAACAGCGAGTGGTGCCAGAACATCCGGCGGCAGACGGCGGCCGGGAAGTACGTTGGCCGTGTCCGTGTCGTCGACAACCCGCCGACCGTGGGACAGCTCTTCCTGCTGAGCTACGCCCGCTGCAACGCGGCGACAGGCGAGGACGCCCGGAACTTGTGGCGAGAGGACGCCGAGGCGGTGCACCTCCCGGCTCAGGACTTCTGGATCTTCGACAGTCGACTCGTCGCCGTCCTCCACTTCGACGACGATGACGTCCTCGGCGATGTCGAGATCATCACCGAGCCGGCCACCGTGCTGCGGTACTGCCAGGCTCGGGACGCCGCCGTCCACGCGTCCATCGCGGCCGACGAGTTCGCGGCGCAGTTCGGCACGAAGGGCTGACCCAGGACCGGTGAGCACGGACTACCAGCAGGCCCGAGAATCCCTCGGTCTCCGCCTGCGAGAGCTACGGCTCATGGCGCCGGGCGGCCGGCTCACCGGTACTCAGCTCGCACAGCGGCTCGGGTGGCCGCACTCCAAGATTTACAAGCTGGAGGGCGGCCGCCAGACCGCAACAAGCGAAGATCTGCAGGCGTGGGCCGATGCGGTCGGCCAGCCGGACGTGGCTGAGGAACTGACCGCGCGCCTACGAGGGTTCGAGTCACACATCAGGTCGTGGCGTCGGCAGCTCGCCTCAGGGCACAAGCCCGTCCAAGACACGTGGAACCTCGAGGTCGAACGCTCCCACGCCATCTACGCCTGGGAAGAGTCCGTCATCCCCGGCATGCTGCAGACCGCCGACTACGCCCGCGCGATGTTCCTGCGGTACGCCGACCTGTACGGCACGTCCCGTGACACCGACGAGGCGGTCAGGGCCCGCATGCAGCGCCAAACGTGGCTGTACGAGACCAGGCGCAAATTCCGTGCCCTGGTGTGGGAGGCAGCCCTCCACGCGCTGGTCTGTCCGCCGTCCGTCCTCGCCGTGCAGCTCGACCGGCTCGCGGGCATGGTCGGTATGGACACGGTCGAGCTGGGGATCGTTCCGCTCGGGGCGACGCTGAAAGTCCCGGCCGCGAACGGGTTCTGGGTCCTCGACGACCGGCTCGTCATCACCGAGGACTGGCACGCCGAGATATGGCTCGACGACGCCGACAGTGTGGCCACCTACCTGCGGGTGTGGCACGCGCTGCGCGAGTCCGCCGTGTACGGGGCCGACGCGCAGAGCTTGATCAACCGCGCGCAACGCTCAGTGTGGCCGCGGTAGTCCCCGTACGCACGAAAGCGCCCCTGCCTGGCCGTTGGGCCGGACAGGGGCGCAGGTGTCACTGGTTCTACTCCTCGGGGCCGAAGCGGGCGACCGGTTCGCACCGGGCATCACGCGTTGGCGGAGAAGGTGTCCGCCTTCACGCCGCTCAGAAATGCCGACCATGTCGAGGGGGCGAAAGCCAGGGCCGGGCCGTGAGCCGCCTTGCTGTCGCGGACGAGGGCGGCGTCGGCCAGCAGACCGGTTTCGACGCAGTTGCTGTTGGACCCGCTGAAGCTGGACTTGTACCACTCGACATCCAACACGGAAGCGTCAGAGATGAACGTGCTCACGAATATGCATCCTTCTTGCTGGCGATGAGGGACAGCGACTGATCGAAGGGCAGAGCAGAGGCCGCAGGCCGTTCGTAGGCCTCTGCGTACCGTTCCACCTCCGGGACTTCCTCGATGTAGAGGCTGCTGTCCGAGCTGCTGACCAACGCCGGGCAGTACGCCCAGGTCTCGCCGGGGCGGGAGATCGAGACCCGGTTCCGGCCGCTGGGCGACGGGGTGCGGATCGAGGTGCACGATGCCTCGGGCGTACTGCCACGACCCCGCGAGCCGGAGCCCGGAGCGTGTGGCGGGCGGGGGCTGGTGGGTGCGTCGGCGGACCGGTGGGGGTACGGGGCGCGCCGCGGGCCCGGAAAGGTCGGGTGGGCGGAGTTCGGTTCCGTTACGCTCGGTCCATGACCTCCGTACCGTGCCGAAACTGGTGGCGCTCCTTCTAGGAGCGGCCACCTCCCCTCTGCACGGAACCAGGGCCGTTCGATATGGACGGCCCTTTTCTCTGCCCTCGTACGGGTACGGAAGCCGGTGATCACGGCGGGCCGTCCTCCACGCAACCAGCACTCGCGAGGAGAGAAACCCCATGAGCAGCACCGTCACCACTGCATCGCCCGAGCAGCACGCCGCCGAGTTGGAGGCGCGGATTCGGCAGGCGCCCGACCGGTTCCGGGTGATGACCGGGGACCGGCCCACCGGGTCGTTGCACCTCGGGCACTACTTCGGCACCCTCCACAACCGCGTCCGGCTCCAGGAGCTCGGGGTGGACGTCTTCGTGATCATCGCCGACTACCAGGTGCTCACCGACCGGGACGTCGCCGACCGGCTCGGCGAGTACATGGAGGGGATGCTGCTGGACTATCTGGCCATCGGGATCGACCCGGCACGTTCGACGGTCTTCAACCACAGCGCCGTGCCCGCGCTCAATCAGCTGATGCTGCCGTTCCTGAGCCTGGTTTCCGTCGCCGAGCTGAACCGCAATCCCACCGTCAAGGACGAGATCGCGCACTCCCGGCAGTCGGCCGTCAGCGGGCTGATGTTCACGTACCCCGTGCACCAGGCGGCCGACATCCTGTTCTGCAAGGGGAACCTCGTCCCCGTCGGGCAGGACCAGCTGCCGCACCTCGAAGTCACCCGGACCGTCGCCCGGCGCTTCAACGAGCGGTACGGGGCGGTCTTCCCGGAACCGGACGCGCTGCTCTCCGACGCGCCGCTCCTCCTCGGTACCGACGGCACCAAGATGAGCAAGAGCCGGGGCAACTCCATCGCGCTGGGCGCCGACGCGGACGAGACGTCCCGGCTGATCAAGGGCGCGAAGACGGATGCCGAGCGGTACATCACGTACGACCCCGAGAACCGGCCCGGGGTGTCCTCGCTGGTGCTGCTGGCGGCGCTCTGTCTGGACCGGGACCCGCACGCCGTCGCAGAGGAGATCGGTGGGGGTGGCGCGGCCGTGCTCAAACGGACCGTGACCGAGGCCGTCAACAGCCGGATGGCGCCGATCCGGGCCCGTCGGGCGGAGTACGCGCGGGACATGGGGTACGTGCGGTCGGTGCTCCGGGCCGGGAACGAGCGCGCCAACGAGATCGCCGGGGCGACGCTGGACGAGGTGCGGGGGGTGATGGGCGGCGGGCTCTAGGACTTCTCGCCCGTCAGGCGGTGGGTTCCGGCCAGGCGCCCCGGGCCGCCACCTCCAGGATCAGCGCCGCGATGTTCCAGGCGTCGTCCGCGCCGCTGTGGTGGCGGCCCTCCAGGGGGAGGCCCGCCACCTCCAGGGCCTGGGCCATGCCGGGGCGCTTGCGCAGGCCGTAGGAGGAGGTGAAGGGGAGCTTGGCGTTGGTGTGGCGGTGGCCGAACGGATAGCGGGTTCCGGTGGCCCGGCACTGGCGGGTGAACTGGTTGCGGTCGTAGTCGCCCCAGCTGGCCCAGGGACGTATGCCCGACGCGTGCTCGGCGGCGAGCAGGCGGCAGGCCTCGGCGAAGGAGACGCCCGTGTCCACCTCGGCCTGGGTGAGGCCGGTCAGCTCGGTGCAGAAGGCGCTGACCGCGGACCGGGCGGGCCGGACCAGGATCCGGTGGCGGGCAACCCTTCCCCGAGCTCTCAACTCCGTTCGAGCAGGGGAGACCCCATTGGCCGCGTGCAGGTCGACGACGGTCAGCCCGATCTCGATGATCTCGCTCACCGCACCGGGCGGCGGCTGCCCGTCCCAGCACGTCGCCTCGATGTCGATCACGTTCAGGAGTCCGGGGGCCGTGTCCATGGAGGGCAGGGTAGGGGGCGGGGGGAACGCCGGGCATGTGGATTTCGGCCGGACCCGTGCCCGCTCCCCGCTCCGATCCGCAGCCGCCCCGTCACGCCCTCGGGGCCACCGGGCGGCGCCTGCGCAGGAGTTCGGCCAGGCCCCGGCGGGTCGCGGCGATCACCACGCGGTCCTCGGGGCGCAGTACGTACCCTGGGTGCAGGTCCCACACCAGGCCGGACGGGCGGTCCGGGGTGGCCGAGTCGGAGAAGGCCAGGTCCGGGCGGCGGTCGCCGGGCGGGGTGGCGTCCAGGGCGAGGACCCGCCAGGAGCCCGCCCGGAACGCCTGCTCCACCGTGCGGCCCTCCAGTTGCGGATGGCCCGCCACCTCGACCGCCGCGAAGAGCATCACCTTCCGCTCGACCGGGATCGCGCCCAGGATCTGCCGGCCCATCATGGCGACCGCGAAGGCCGGGGCGGCCAGATGGGAGACGGAGCGGGAGCGGGTCACGGCCTGGGGGTGGGCGGTGCGCAGGGTGCGGTAGACGGCGGTGGCGAACTCGTCGTCGTACAGGCGCAGCGCCACCCGCAGGTCCGGCTTGACCGAGCGGGCGTAGAGGGCCGCCTCCAGGTTGGTGGTGTCGATGCTGGTCAGGGCGAGGAGGGCGCGGGAGCGCTGGATCTTCGCCGCCTCAAGGACGCCCTCCTGCGTGACGTCGCCGAGGACCACCGGTACGTGCAGCCGCCGGGCCACCGGGATGCCGCGCGCGTCCGGGTCGTTCTCTACGCACACCACGGGAATGCCGAGCTCGCGCAGCCGGACGAGGACCCGCGTACCGATCTTGCCGAGGCCGAGCAGCACCACATGGCCGGACAGGCCGCGTGGCGGGCGGCGCAGCGAGGACGCCGTGCGGAGCGAGCCGAAGGCTTCCAGGACGCCGGCCACGAGGAGGGGGAGCAGCATCAACCCGGCCACACCGGAAAGGAGTTGGATGATCTGGCGGGCCGTCGGATCGCCGATCGCCGGGTCGCCCATCGCGAACAGGTCGAGCAGGGTGAGGTAGGTGGCGTGCAGCGGATCGTCGCCGGTGGTGAGCGTGGAGGCGACGGCGAGGGCCAGGACGGCCAGGCCGACGCCCAGCGCCGACCAGCGCAGCCGCCGCGAGAAGACCTGGCCGAGCGGTGCGCCCCGGCCGCCCATCCGGGGCGTCGGACCGGGCGGGCCGGCCTGGCTGACCGCTTCCAGGACGATCGTGCCGCGCCCCGTCGCCGCCGCCACCTGTCGTTCGTCGGGCAGCAGCCGGGGCCCCTCGTCGCCGCTGCTGTCGGAGCCCTCGGTGCCCGCCGGGTCATGGGTGGTGGAGGAGAGCAGCGCGAGGGTGCACAGGCCGGGGTCGGCGATCTGGCCGCCCCCGGGCGGGGTGCGTTCGGCGGCGCGCAGCAGCAGGCCCTCCGCCTGGATGACCTTGCTGGAGCCGGTGAGGACGGTCGCCGCGAGGGCGGGGGCCGCGGTGTCGGCATCGGAGAGGACGGTGGTGGAGGCGTCCAGCGCGGCCCGGTCCAGGCCGGGAGTGGCGACCGCCGCGGCCTGGTCGAGCAGGGTCTCCAGGTGCTGGCCCAGCTTGCGGTTGTAGAGCCGGATGACCAGCCGGAGCCGGGGGTTGATGCGGCGGGCGGTCAGCGCGGCGCGGATGTTGCGCTCGTCGTCGTCGTAGACCAGCGCCAGCGCGGCGGCCGATTCGACGCCCGCCTCCTCGAACGTGTCGTCGGAGGGCTCCGGCGCCTCCAGGATGCGGACCGCCTCGACCCCGGCGTTGGTGTCGTCGCCGAGCGAGTCGGCCCCGCCCTGGCCGCCGCCGTTGCGGATCATCGCCGACGACATGCGGCCGAACAGTCCCGCCAAACCCCGTCCGGTCAGGGGCAGTTCCGGTCGGCGGGCGTCGCGTCCGGGCGGCAGGACGAGGGCGACCCGCTCCCCGTACACATAGCGCAGTTCGACGGCGAGCCGGCGGGCCAGTGCGTCGTCGCCGCAGACGACCATGTGTCCGCTGAACGGGGAGCGTTGGGGCTGCTGGGGAAGTGGGGGCACATGACCCAGCATGCCTTGTTCCTCCTCTCCGTGAGCGTGCGGTCAGTGGTCCTCCGTCGGCCCGGCGGGCGGGGGCGCCGCGTGCCGGGCCTGCGGGGTGGTGAGCAGATGGCGCGGGTCCGCGACCCGGACGATCGCCGACTCGACCGCCGCGATCCGGTCCGCGAGCAGCCCCAGCGCGGCGACGGCCCGCGTCATGGGGTCGCCGTCCGGGCCGCCCAGCGCCTGTGTGCGGACGTAGGAGGCGGTGATCGCGGCCCAGCGCGCGGACTGTTCGGGGGTGAGTCGGCCGCGCAGCGCGGCGAGCTTCAGCAGGTTCGACTCCGCGCCGCTCGTCAGCGTCTGGGCCTCGCCCGCGTAGTGGTCGTCGACGACGGCGGACAGCTCCGCGTCGTTCATCACCGGCACGATCCGCTCGGCGATCTTGTTCATGTTGCGGTACGAGCCCTGGAGCCGGAACGGCGGCTCGGTGCGCGTCGCGTCCGTCTGCGCAGCCGACGCGATGTACGCGGCGTTCACGGCGAGCACCGTGTCCCGGGCGGTCAGCAGATGGCGCAGGACCGCGACGATCCGGTCCACCTCGGCGGGGGTGTACGGGTGGTCCAGCCGGTCCGCGCCGGGCGCCGGGGCGGCGTTGGAGGCGAGGCGCACGAACCGGACGAGGTCGTCGCGGGAACGGCCGGCGAGCGGGGCCAGCACCGGGTTGGCGGTCAGCGCGTTCTCGACGAAGCTCAGCGCGAAGACGTCCTCGCGGCCGCTCAGCACCTCGCCGAGGTTCCAGACGTCGGCCCGGTTGGCGAGCATGTCGGGGATGCGGAACCGCTCGCCCGACTCCGTGTACGGATTGCCCGCCATGCACACCGCGAAGCGCTTGCCCCGCAGGTCGTGGCTGCGCGGTTCGCCGTCCCGCACGCCCTCGATGCGGCGGGTGGCGTCGCAGAGCGGGATGAACTTCTGGAGCAGCTCCGGTGAGGTGTGCTGGATGTCGTCGAGGTAGAGGAGCGTGTTGTTGCCGGACTCCAGCGCGAAGTTGATCTTCTCGATCTCCTGGCGGGCGGTCGCGGTGCGGGCCTGGGCCGGGTCGAGCGAGGTCACGTCGTGGCCGAGGTTCGGTCCGCTGATCTTGACGAGGACCAGGCCGAGCCGGTCGGCGACGTACTCCATGAGCGTCGTCTTGCCGTAGCCGGGCGGCGACACGAGCAGCAGCAGGCCCTGCGAGTCGGTGCGCCGGTCGGCGTCGGCGGTGCCGAGCTGCTTGGCGAGGCTGTCGCCGATCAGCGGCAGATACACCTCGTCCAGCAGCCGGTTGCGGACGAACGCCGACATGACGCGCGGCCGGTGGTCGTCCAGCCGCAGCCGGGCCCGCTCGGCGCTCACCAGTGCGGTGCGCCGCCGCTGGTAGGCCCGGAAGCCGGGGACGGCCACGGTGCGGAACTCCGCGGCGCGGGCAAGGAGTTCGTCGATCCGTACGGTCAGCGCGCCCCGGTCGATGCGTGGGTGGGTGCCGAGCAGGCCGTCCACCCGCGCGGTCAGCGGGGCCTCGCAGTCGTACCGGTCGAGCACCGGCTCCGGGCAGAGCTCCACGGCGACGGCCTCCGCGAGATCGCCCGCGTCGATCGCGGTGCCGCTCGCGGCGGCGTACGAGGAGAGCCAGCCCTCGACGAGCTGGCGGCGGGCCGGCAGGTCGTCGCGGAGCGCGGCGAGATCCTCGTCGTACGCCGAAGTCCCGGTCGAACGGCGGAACTTGTCCAGGAAGGTGCGGGCGGCGGCGCTGGTCACGAATCCGGCCGGGCCGCTCGTCAGCTCCTCGAAGAGGTACGCGGCGACGGCGGACGGGTCGTCGCCCGGGATGACGGCCGCCCACTCCTCCTGGAGGGCGTCGACCGCCGGGGCGAGGCCGAAGGTCTCGCGGGCGCGGGCCAGCGAGAGCGCCCGCCGGGTCCATGAGGTGCGCCGGGCCTCGTCCGTGCCGTATGCCCAGAAGAGCTGGGCCGACGCCCGTACGGCGGGCGGGCAGCGCAGCAGGCCGGCCCCGGAGTGCAGCCGCAGCAGGGCGGTGAGGATCGCGGTGGCGTCCTCGTCGTGGACGCCGCGCTGATGGCCCTCGTCGTACGCGGCGGCGGCCGACTCCCGGACCAGAGCGGCGAGTTCGGCCGGGTCGAGGGCGGCGAGGGTGTCCGCGCCCCGCTCGTCGAGGAGCCGGGCGGCCAGGTGTTCGCCCCGGTAGACCCGCGGGGACTCGGAGGGGAGGGTCTGCTCCCAGTACGGGCGGGTCGCCTCGAACTCCGGGTCGGTGACCGGGGAGCGGTAGTCCGTGCCGGTGAGGGCGAACGCGAGCCGGTCCCTGTGCGGGACGAGCGTCAGGTCGAAGGGCTGGGTGTTCACCGCGAACCGGTGCCGGCCCAGCCGGATCGTGGCGCCGCCGTCCGCGTACAGCTCGCTGCGGTCGCGCAGCGCCCGGCCGGCCTCCTGGCGGGCGGCCAGCAGCTGCCCGTCGAGCTCCTCGGCGCGCACCGGATCGCCGAGTCCGCGCAGCTCCTCCGCGGTGCGGCGGACCTTGGCGACCATCGGGTCGGAGGCGAAGTAGGTGTGGACGGCGTCCAGGTCGGGCAGGGCGGACAGCCGCCGCGAGACGGTCTCCAGGACCCGGGCCGCCGAATCCGCCAGCCGCTCGGCGCGCCGGGCGCGGGCGTCCTGCAGGGTCTGCTTGCGGGCCGAGAACGCCTCGTACACCTCCGTGCGGCGCTCGGCCAGCTCGGCGAGGAAGTCGTCGAACTCCGCGAACCGCGACTCCAGGTTCTCCAACTGGAGGAGCAGCCCGGCCAGTTGATCGTCGCAGGCGTCGGGGGTGTCCGAGGCGGCGATGGCCCCGGTGACGGCCTGCCCGAGCAGGGCGAACTCGGCGGCGAACTCGGCGCGGCCCTCGTGGTCGAGGAGTTCGCGGCGGCGTGCTTCGAGTGTGGCGCGGGCCCGGTTGACCCCGCCGAGGACCTCGGCGATCCGCTCCAGGATCGACGTACGGACCGTCGTGTCCCCGATGTCGAGACCGGCGACGACATCCGTGACGGTGCTCAGGCCCTCCGTCATCCCGTTCAGCCGCTCGCCGAGCGCCGCCGCGTCCGCGACGGTGGCGAGAGCGGACGCCTCGGCGGTGAGGCCTGTGATGTCCTCGTGGTAGCCGGTGAAGGCGTCGTCCCGGCCGAGGAAGGCGACGGCGCGCTGCGCGGCCGATTCCAGGTCGGCGGCCGTCGCGGCGGAGAGTTCGGCGATTCGCCCGGTGTCCGCGTACCGCATCTCGGAGAGGGTCGCCAAGTGGCCGTGGGCGTGGCGCAGTTCGGTCAGCCGGTCCACCCAGGCGGCGGCCGAGCGCGGGGCCTCGCCGCGGATGCGGCGGACGAGCGCGGTGATCCGTTCGGCCGTCCCGTCGAGTGCTTCGGCGGCCTGCCGGGTCAGCTCCCGCACCGTCTCGAACTCGGTCAGGACCTGCTGGGCGGTGGCCTTCAGTTCCGCCAACGGGTCTGCGAGCGCGCAGAGTTCGGATTCGGTGAGCCAGTGGTAGCGGTCGGTGGCGCGGGTGCAGTCCGTGACCAGCTGCGCGTACACGGCGGCGGTCGGGGTCGTCTCGGCGGCGCTGTGCGCCAGCGCCAGGCAGTCGGAGATCCCGCGCACCAGATCGGCGTTGCCGACCCGGGCCAGCGGGCCCGTCCCGATGGGGCGGGAGGCCGCGTGGGTGTCGGAGACGTACGGGGTCCGCCAGCGCTGCAAGGGGTGGACCCGGGCCGGTTCGTCACCGGTGGCGGTGGTGCGCAGCAGGACGAGCGTGCCGTCGTCGAGCAGGGCGTGGCCGCGGCCCTGGAGCGGGGTGGCGACCTCCTGCCGGATCAGGTTGTAGGGCAGGAGCAGGCCGCGGCCGTCGTCGGGGGAGCGGAAGACGTAGAGGACGTCCTCGCCGTTCGGGGAACGGACGGCGCCCTCGAAGACCGGGTCGGTGAGCGGCTCGGCGATGTCGAAGGTCTTGGCGGTGCCGGTGGTGAGGTAGTAGCCGCCGGGGAAGATGATCCCCTGGTCCTCCGGGAGCCGGTGGCAGGCCGGCCCGATGCCGTCCAGGCGCAGAACGGTCCCGAGCAGCGAGTTGAAGACCAGGTACCGCCAGGACTCCTCGTTGTACGGGCGGACCCGGAGCAGGACCAGCGGTCCGATCGTGGCGTGCTCGACCTCCGCGTCGGCGAGCGACTGGAGCGGTTCGGCGACCGGCTCCTCGTAGATCCCGTCGGGGGTGTCGGTGTCGTTCACCGTCTTGACGGTGAGGGTGCCGCCGAGCGTGTCGACGAAGAGCACGGCGGCGTCCGCGCCGTCCCCGCCCACCGCGATGTGCGGGTGCCGGCCGAGGACGTGCGACTCGCGCCCCGCGACGGTCCAGGTGAAGTCGTGCGACGGCGGGAAGACGTGGTCGCGGTCGCCGCGCGCGTCGAGGAACGCGCCCGGCGAACCGTCCGGGCCGAGCGCCCAGCGCAGCACCCGGATGCCGTCCGCGCTCTCGCCGGTACGGAAGACGGCGAGCAGCTTTCCGTCCACCCGGCGCAGCCGCAGCAGCCGGGCGTCGCGGTAGTAGCGGTGCAGCCCCGTGAACTCGCGTACGAAGCTCTCGTCGGCCAGTGGCCCGTCATCGACGGGCGACCCCAACTCCGGCTCGTACAGGGCGAGTACGTCGGCCACCTCGGCCGGATCCGCCGCCCCGGGGCCCCGTTCGAAGCCGAACAGCAGCCGCCCGCCGACGGCCACCAGGTCGCGGGGCACGGCCGCGCGCTCGGTGTGGATCTGCTCGGTGCCGGTGAGCCGGAGCTCGGTCGAGCCGAACTCCGCGGTGCGCCGGGTGTTGAGCTCCGCGGCGCGGCGCGCGAGCTCGGCGGCCCGGTCGCCGAGCCGGCGGCGCAGCACGTCGTACGTCCCCGCGTCCACGGGGCCGCCGGTGGGCGCTGCGGTCGTGGTGTCGGTGTCCATACGTACGGCTCTCCCTGCGAGGTGCTACGAGGCGTGGGGTGCGGGTGGTGCGTCCGGCTGCCGGGTTGCGCTGCCTCCGGCCGCGCTGTTTCCTCCGTCGCCGGACGGGCTTCCGGTGCCCGCCCGTCCGGCGATCTGTGCCCGCCCTAGGCGACCGGCGTCGACCCGTTCCGCGAGACGGGTACGGCGGAGGCGTCCGCCGCGCCGGTCACCGCGGGGACATCCGCCCCGGCCACCGTCGAGACCGGCAGGTCGGCCAGTCCCAACTCCCTGACGGTGGAGAGCAGTTGCTGGATCTGGCCCGGCGCGACCCCGGCGCCCGGAGCCCGCATCATCCGCATCAGCAGCGCGGACACCGTCAGATTCTGCACATCGCCCGTGGACACCGACCCGAGCACCCGGGTCAGATCGTCCGTGAACGAGGACGTGCCGTTCAGCCACGGACCCGCGAGGGCCTTCGCGGTGTCCGAGTTCTCCACGAACCCGTCGAGGCTCTTGCCCATCGAGATGGACGAGACGAGCCGGTCGAAGAAGACCGACTCCCCGCCGACGATGTCGATGTCGGCGTTCTCCAGGCCGGTGGCCAGCACCGTCGCCTGCGCCTCGGCCACCTGCCGCTGCACATCGAGGCCGGCCAGCCGGATCTCCTTCTCCGCGGCGAGCCGCAGCCGGTACTCCTCGTGCCCGCGCGAGGCGTCGTCCAGCGCCGCCATCGCGGCCGCCTTCTCGGTCAGGCCCGCCGCCTCGGCCTTCAGCTTCTCGCCGATCATTGCCGCGTCGGCCGTCGCCTGGGCCTGTGTGCCCTCCGCCGTCGCGAGCGCCTTGAGCCTGGCGCCCTCCGCCTCGGCCTTGAGCCGGGCGGACGTGGCCTCGGCCTCGGCGAGACCGGCCTTCTCGATGACATCGGCCTCCGCCTCCCGCACCTGGATCTCCGCCAGGCCGGGCGCCGCGGACTCCGCCTGGATGCCCTCGGCCAGCCGCAGCTTCGCCTGGGCGTCCAGGTCCGCGGTCTTCAGCCGGGCCTCGGCGAGCGTCAGCTGCTCGGCGGCCAGGTGGGTGGCCGCGGCCTCGGCCGCCTCGGCGGCCTTGATGTCCTTGACCAGCTTCTCCTGGGCCTCCGCCTCGGCGGCGATGATGACCGACTTGCGGGTGCGCTCCGACTCCTCGACGGCCCGCAGCGTCTTGATGGACTCCTCCTGCTCGGCGACCGTACGGTCCACCGCGATCCGCTCCCGGATCACATCGGCGACCTCGCGGCGCTCCGCCTCGACCTCCTTCGTCGCGGCGATCCGGTCGAGCTCGGTCTGCCGCTCGCGCCCGATGACCTCGATCAGCCGGTCCTTCTCGATGCGCTCGTTCTCCACGGCGATGACGCGCTCACGGTTCTTCTGCGCGACGGCGATCTCCCGGGCCTGGTTCTCGCGCTGGATGCCGAGCTGCTCCTCGGTACGGATGAACGCGGCCTGGGCGCCCAGCCGTTCCTCCTCCTGGACCTTGGCGGTGGCGGCTTCCTCGCGGGCCCGCAGCGTCTCGACCTCGCGGCGCTGCTTGATCTCGGCCTCGGCCTGCCGGCGCTCCAGCTCCAGGATGGTCTCGCGGGCGTCGACGTCCTGCCGGGTGATCTCCTTCTGCTCGGTGCGCTGGAACTCGTTGGTGCGCACGTGCTCGATCGCCGTCAGCTCGGTGATCTTGCGGATGCCCTGCGCGTCGAGGATGTTGGCGCCGTCGAGCTGCGTCATCGGCGTCTGCTCAAGGAAGTCGATCGCTGCGTCGTCGAGGTGGTAGCCGTTCAGGTCCGTGCCGATGACCCGGATGATCCGGTCCCGGAACTCCTCGCGCTTGGTGTAGAGATCGACGAAGTCCAGCTGCTTGCCGACGGTCTTGAGCGCCTCGGCGAACTTCGCGCCGAAGAACTCCTGGATCGCCACCTTGTCGCTGGCCCGCTCCGTACCGATGGACTGGGCGACCTTGATGACGTCCTCGACGGTCTTGTTGACCCGCACGAAGAAGTTGATGTGGATGTCGGCGCGGATGTTGTCCTGGCAGATCAGGCCCTCACGCCCGGTGCGGCGGATCTCGATGGTCTTCACCGAGATGTCCATGGTCTCGGCCTTGTGCAGCACCGGCAGGACGACGGCCCCGGTGAAGGTGACATCGACCTTCTTGGTCTTGGAAATGATCAGCGCCTTGCCCTGCTCGACCTTGCGGAAGAGCCGGCTGACGACGAGGAGCAGGGCGACGGCGATGAGCAGGACAACGGCTACGAGCACACCGAAGCCCAGGGTGATGGCATCCATGACAGTCCTTGGCGGCTGGTGAGGAAGGTGGTGAAAGGAAGGGGGGTGCGGCGGTTGTGGCAGCGGACGGGCCCGACGGCGGGCGACCGGCTGCGCGACGGCGGCGACGCGACGGGCGGTGCGGGAGGCCGACCGCAGTGGCCGGTCCGGGCGGTCCGGCCGGTCAGCCGGTACGGCGCGGGGTCCGGCGCGCACCCGTGCGCGGCGCCGTCCGTGGTCGGGGCGTCGGCGGTCCCGGGTCCAGCGCCTTGTCGTAGGGCGAGACCCAGAAGAACTCGCCCTCGTCGTCGTACGCGTACAGAAGTCCCGCACTGCCTGCGGCGAGGACCGTGTCGTGTGCCGGAGCGAGCAGCCTGACCTGGACGATCGCGGTGGAGCCGTCGTCCGCCGCGACCTCGGCCTGGCCGAAGTCGGAGCTGACGGAACCGGTACGGATCGTGCAGACCCGGCCCAGGAAGTCCTGCCGCGATGGAGGGGGCTCGTCCGGGAAGCTCCGGCGGAAGCAGCGCACCAGCACCCGCAGCACGATCCAGCCGAGCAGCAGCGCCCCGACGAGCACGCCACAGGCGAGTGCGGCCCGGGTGAGCCCGGTGGCCTCGCCGCGGTGCAGCAGGACCGTACCGGTGAGGCTCGCGAACCAGCCGACGACGACCATCACGGACACGGAGACGGTGACCGGCACCCCGCCGATCCCGGCCAGGTCGGTGTCGAGGTCGCCGTCGAAGGAGTGGTGGTCGGCCGCACCGGCCAGCACGAGGAGCCAGAAGAAGACGACGACGGCCAGTGCGGCGCCGAACAGAACGGCCGGAAACGCGGTCGCCGCGCTCAAGAACTCCTGCATCCGTCCACCCCCATGTCCTGCCGGGCGGCCGAAGATGACCCAGGTGCCGCGGCGCCGCCTGAAACGGTGCCGCAGCAGCCGGGTCGTCCCCCGTGTCCCCCGTGTTCCCCCGGTTGGTGCTGACCGGATCGTGTCATCAGGAGGCCTGACACCGCACTGCCGGAGTCCGGCAATCTTTGCCCTTCCTTGATGCCGGGCACCGGCACCGGCCGGTATGCGTTGAGGGAGTGTCAAAGTTGCGTCAGGACTGGAGGAGAAGGCGTGCCGGAGCCGGAAATACCCGATGAGCTTCTGGGGGACTATGCCCACATCCTGGCCGATGTGGCCGCCACCGGCCGCCGCCTCACCCGGGACGAGCTGGAGGACCGCCGCCTGCTGGGCCGGGAGGCCGCCGAGTCCGGATTCCAGTTGCGCGCCCTGGTCGTCCGTCATCTCGCCGAGACCCGCGCCGCCTGGCCGCTGACCTCCGCCGCCGGCGGCGCGTCCGCGGATTCGGTGCTGGCCGCGGTCGAGCAGGCCGTCGACGCCTTCGCGGAGGGCTTCGAGCGGGCCCAGCGGATGACGGTGCGCCGGGAGGAGGCGGCGCGCCGCGAGTTCATCGACGATCTGCTGTACGGGCGCAGCGATCTGGGCCGGCTCGCCGAGCGGGCCACCCGGTTCGGGCTGCGGCTCTCGCGCGCCCACGCGGTCGCGGTGGCGACGGGCCCGGAGGCGTACACGGAGACCGACTCCGTGCCGCGCACGGTCGAGGCGGCGCTGCTCGCCCGCTTCGGCGGCCGGAAGATCCTGATCACGACGAAGGACGGGCGGCTGATCTGCATCGCCCCCGGCAGTCAGCCCGACGTCCTGCGGTACTTCGCCAAGCAGTCGCACGCGGCGACGGACGGCGGCCGGGTCGCGGTGGGCCGCCCGCACCACGGGCCCGGCGGCGTGGTCCACTCCTACGACGAGGCGCTGGACGCGCTGGATCTGGCGGAGCGGATGGCTCTGGACGATCCGGTGCTGTACGCCTCCGATCTGCTGGTCTACCCGGTGCTGACCCGGGACCGGCAGGCGATGGCCGATCTGGTGCGCAGTGAGCTGGGCCCGCTCCAGCAGGCCCGCGGCGGTGCCGAGCCGCTTCTGAAGACGCTCAACGTCTACTTCGACGCGGGCTGTGTGGCCGCCGAGACGGCCCGCCGGCTGTCGCTGAGCGTACGGGCGCTGACCTACCGGCTGGAGCGGATCCATCAGCTGACCGGTTCCGATCCGTCCGAGCCGATGCACCGCTACACCCTGCAGACGGCGGTCATCGGGGCCCGGCTGCTGGACTGGCCCGCCAAGGAGCTGTGACGGCGGGGCGGGACGCCACGGGACCCCGCACCCGTCGACGCGCTCGTCGCGCGTGCGGTGGATGCGGGGTCCGGAGAGGAGTGGCCGGGGGTGCGCAGGGGGGAGTCGCGCACCCCCGGCCTGCCGGACGCCGACCGGTGGTCAGTCGGTCCGCGTTTCTTCCGGCGGTTCGGGGCGCCGGACCGGGCAGCCGGTCCGGCGGACGGAACGAGCTGGACTACAGGTCGAACTCGTGCGGCGGGAGGTCGAGGGCGAAGCACGCCTCCCGCACGACTGCCTGCTCCGTCTTGTCGAAGTCGCCGTCGGCGCCGCCGATGACGATGCCGATCTGGATGACGGCACGCGCCTCGGCGGGCTTCTTCTTCGCCTTGCCGATCTCCTGGAGCACGCTGACCTTGCCGAAGGCGAAGTCGGCGGTGAGCTTGTTCACGTAGTCGTTGAAGCGGCGCTGCAGATCGTCCGCGGGGAAGTTCTGCAGGACCTCGTTGGAGGCGATCAGCGAGGCGACGCGCTGGCGCTCGGACGGGTCGATGGAACCGTCGGCGGCGGCGACGAGGGCGCACATGGCCATGCTCGCGTCGCGGAACGCCCCGCTCTTCAGGTCGTTCTTCTTCGCTTCCAGCTGCGACTGCATCGACGAGGCGGATTCCTTGATCCGATCCCACAGTGCCATGACGTCTCCATACGTTGCGTTGCGGTGCGTTGCCGGATTGAAGTCCAACTCTACAGACGTGTAGAAGTTAGCAGCAGGGGCGCCTGCTGTGTCCCGTCGCGGTAGCGGCGAGCGCCGTGTCCCGGAAACGTGTCCCGGAAACGGCGGTAAGTAAGATGCTGCGACGCCGCGGCCGACGCGGCATCGCAGAAGGGCGGACCCCCGATGGACTCGGCCAGGCCCGGCCACCACCCGGACAACGAACCACCGCGCGACGGAGTGCCCGCCCCCGTGGAACCGCTCCCCGGCGCGGTGCTCCCCGGCGCGGTGCACCCCGCGGCCCGGCGGCTGCGCAGGCGCGGGCAGGGCGAACTGGAGGCCCAGATCCTCGCCGTGCTGCACTCGGCGAACGGCCCCGCGACGGCCGGCTGGGTCCAGGAACACCTCGAAGGCGACCTCGCGTACACCACTGTCATCACGATCCTCTCCCGCCTCTACGCGAAGAAGGCCGTGACCAGGTCCCGCGAGGGCCGCTCCTACACCTGGACGTCCGCCTCCGACGAGGCCGGTCTCGCGGCCCTGCGGATGCGCCGGGTGCTGGACGGCGAACGGGACCGGGACGCCGTGCTCGCCCGCTTCATCTCGGACCTCTCCCCCGGCGACGAGGAGCGGCTGCGCGCACTTCTGGCGCGGGCGGACGCCCCGGACGATCTGGGCAGCCCCCGTGACACGGAAGGCCTGTAGACCACCGATGGGTGTCTTCGTCTGCCTGCCGCTCGTACTGCCGTTGACCGCGCTGCCGATCGCGCGCCTGGCCGAACAGCATCTGCACCCCCGCATCGCGACCCGGCTGCTCGCCGTCGTCGGCGCGATGCTCGCCCTGTGCAGCACGCTCTGTCTGGGTCTGTTGATGGTGGTGGGTACCGCACAACTGCCGGGCAATCCGCTGCCGGACAGCTGGTCGGATCCGGAGGTGCGGGACGCGGTGCCGTACGAGGTGAAGGCGGGCATCGTCGCGATCGGAGCGCTGGCGGCGGTGCTGGCGGCGTGCGGGTGGACGGTCTACCGCCATCTGCGGCTGCGGATCGGCGCGCGCCGCGCGCTGGCCGCCGCGCCCTCCGTCGTCTCGGGCGATGTCGCGGTGCTCCCGGACCCGGAGCCGTACGCCTACGCGCTGCCCGGGAGTCCGGGCCGCGTCGTCGTCTCGACCGCGATGGCCGAGTGCCTGGACGCCCGTGAGCGGCGGGCCCTGATCGCTCATGAGCGGGCCCATCTGGCCGCCCGGCACCACCGTTATCTGCTGGCCGCCCAACTCGCGGCGCGCGCCAACCCGTTCCTGCTGCCGCTGCGTACCGCGGTGTCGTTCAGCACCGAACGGTGGGCGGACGAGGAGGCCGCGTGCGCGGTCGGCGACCGGCGGGTGGTGGCCGTCGCGGTCGGCAAGGCGGCGCTGTACTCGCACCGCGCTCCGGACGTCTCGGCCGGCTTCGCCGCCTTCGCGGCCCCGGCGGGCCCCGTGCCGCGCCGGGTCGCGGCGCTGCTCGCCCCGGTTCCGCCGGTCCGGCTGTGGCCGCCGTCGTCCGCCCATGTCGCCCTCGCGGCGCTGGTCGCGACGGTGGGCACGGCGGCCTCGGCGCTGTCGTCGCTCAACGCGGCCGTGACGCTGGTGGGGATCCTGCACGCGGCGACCCCGCTGTGAGCCGGGCGGGCCCGGCGGACGGTCGTCCGCCGGGCCCGTACGTCCGGCCTCAGTCGGCGGAGGAGGCGAACTCCTCCTGGACGGCGGGCGCGGCGGGCACCGGACGCGTCGCGGGGAGCTCGCCGCTCCCCTTGCCGTTGCTGCCGCTGCCGCTGCCGCTGCTGCTGCCGTCCCGGCCGCGCCATGCCTGGATCCTGGCCACGACCGGCTGGGTCCAGCGGGCGGTGAGCGGTCCGACGATGACGAGGATGAGGACGTAGGCGGTGGCGATGGGCCCGATCCGGGGCTCGGTCGCCACGGCCAGACCGGCGATGACGATGGAGAACTCGCCGCGTGCGACGAGCGTTCCGCCGGCCCGCCACCGTCCGCGCGAACCGATTCCGGCCCGCCGGGCCGCGTACCACCCGGTGGCGATCTTGGTGAGGACGGTGGTGATAGCCAGCAGCGCCGCGGGGAGCAGCACCGGCGGGATCTCGGCCGGATTGGTGGAGAGCCCGAAGAACACGAAGAAGACGGCGGCGAACAGGTCCCGCAGCGGCGTCAGCAGCTTGCGCGCCCCCTCGGCGACCTCGCCCGAGAGCGCGATCCCGACCAGGAACGCGCCGACGGCGGCGGACACCTGCAACTCCTGTGCCACACCGGCGACCAGGACGGTCAGCCCGAGGACGACCAGCAGCAGCATCTCGGGGTTGTCCGAGGACACCGCGCGGCTGATCAACCGCCCGTGCCGCAGCGCCAGATAGAGCACGAACCCGACGGTGCCCAGTGCGATGAGCAGGGCGATGCTGCCCCCGGCGAGGCCGACTCCCGCGAGCATCGCGGTGAGCAGTGGCAGATAGACGGCCATCGACAGGTCCTCGATGACGAGCACGCCGAGGATGACGGGCGTCTCCCGGTTGCCCAGCCGCCCGAGGTCGGTGAGCACCTTGGCGATGACCCCGGACGAGGAGATCCAGGTGACCCCGGCCAGGGCGACCGCGCCCACGGGCCCCCAGCCGAGCAGCAGCGCCGCCACCGCTCCCGGGGTCGCGTTGAGCACGAAGTCCACGGCCCCGGACGGGTATTGGGTCTTGAGGCTGGTCACCAGTTCCGAGGCGCTGTACTCCAGGCCGAGCAGGAGCAGCAGCAGGATGACGCCGATCTCGGCGCCGACGGCGGTGAATTCCTCACTGGCCCCCAGCGGCAGGAGCCCGCCCTCGCCGAAGGCGAGCCCGGCCAGCAGATAGAGCGGGATCGGCGAGAGGCCTATGCGTCCGGCGAACCGTCCGATGAGTCCGAGGCCCAGAATGACGGAGCCGAGCTCCACCAGCAGTGCGGTCGTGTCGTGCACGGTCAGCCCTCCGCAATGATCTCGGAGAGCGTGTCGACGCCCTCACGTGTACCGACGACCACGAGCGTGTCCCCGATGGCCAGCCGGAAGTCCGGTCCGGGGGACGGATGCGCGCTGTGGGTCCGCAGCACGGCGACGATCGAGGCCCCCGTCCTGGTCCGGGCCTTGGTGTCCCCGAGCAGCCGCCCGCCGTACGGGGAGCGCGTCCCGAGCGGGATGTGCTCGGTGACCAGGTCGATGCCCTCGGTGCGTACGGCGTCGATGGGAGCCGCGTCGATGAGGTGCGCGAGGCCGGTGGCCTCCTGTGGTGTCAGGGGTACCGAGAGCCGGCAGGAATCGGGGTCGTCCTGGTCGTAGAAGCCGATGAACCGCCGTCCGTCGTGGTGGACGACGACGGAGATGTGCTGGCCCGACTCGGTCGTGTAGTCGTACTGCACACCGACTCCGGGCAGCGTGGTGCGGTGGGTTCCCATGGCTTCCTCCCGAAAGGTGCGGCGGCTCTTGACGCACTTGGTGATCTCTTTATCTGCGCATTACCTTATCCGGAGGGTCCCACCGCCTGTGGAGTGCGGGGCTGCCGGGTTCGCATCCGGTGCGCTTCGCGCGTGAGCGATGAGTTCGGGCGGCGGGGTGTACGCCGAGGCCGGACGTGTCGGCCCGCCCGAACGATCAATGCTTCCCAAGCCCGGAGCGCGAGTTCGACTCTCGTCACCCGCTCCACGAGAAAGCCCCGGGCCAGCGGCCCGGGGCTTCTCTTTTGTCCAGACGGCGCCGCTAGGAGATGCGGATGGCCGACCAGTTCGTGGTCTTGCCGGCCTGCGACCGGTTGCCGAAGCCGCCCTGGCCGTTGCCCCGGTTCAGCCAGGCGTGGCCGGTCTTGTCGAGCGAGATCAGGTCGGCCCGGCCGTCACCGGACAGGTCGAGCCCGCCGACCACGTCCTTGTAGGAGGTGCCCCAGTCCTTGAAGACCAGCGACCGGGGCTTGAAGGTGCCGGTGCCGGTCCCTCGGAACCGCCACAGCTCGTTCGACGCGTCGAGGGCCAGCAGGTCGTTCTTGCCGTCGCCGTCGAGGTCCCCGGCGGCGAGCAGCTTCTTGTAGCCGCCGAAGCCGGACCCGGCGAGCGAGCGGGCCTTGAAGCCGCCCGCGCCGTTGTTCGCGTACACGTACAGCTTCCCCGTCGAGGCGGACCGGGTCAGCAGGTCGGCCCGGCCGTCGCCCGTCACGTCGCCGGGCGAGACGACCGCGTCGTACCCGCTCCAGTCCGAGGAGACCTTGACGTGGAACGACTGCTGGTCGGGCAGCCCGCCGCAGACCGTCGGGTAGACGCGGGCCTCGCCCTTCGGGTAGCGGACGAACACGTCGTTGCAGCGGTCGCCGTCGAGGTCGCCGTACGGCAGCACGAGCGTGCCCGAAGGCCAGCTGCTCGCGCGCTGCCCCGCGGACAGCTTCGTCGCGTCGCCCGCGTACACCTTCAGCCCGGCGCTGCCCCGGCCGAACAGGTCGGACTTGCCGTCGTCCGTGTAGTCACCCCACTTGGGCAGCGCGCGGCTGGTGGTGGTGGCCTGCTGGACACCGTCCAGGACGATGCTGTTCGTCTCGGCCAGCTTGTACTCGTCCCACAGCACGACGGGCCGGCCGAGCGCATCGGCAGCCACCTGGGGCGCCCCGGTGGACTGGGCACTCGTCGCGCTCAGCCGCCGCGGGGCGGACCAGGTGCCGCCCTTGAAGACGGCGGCCATCGTGTACTCCTCGCCCGAGTAGCCCTCCCGCCGGTCACCGTGACCGTGCCGCCCGAGGTGGCGGCCGCGCTCACCGCGCGCACCTTCTTGTGGGTGGAGAAGGGCTGCGTGTACGGCTGCCAGACGCCGGTGGCCGCCGAGCGCACCGCGTACCAGGGGCCGGTGCCAGACCTCGCCGGCCCGCTGCCGCAGTGCGGGAACGAGTTCCGAGTTGTCCCCGCGTTCGGCGCTCTGGAGGAGTTCGGTGATGACCACCAGCTCCGCGAAGCGCCCGGCGTCACTGTCGAGTGCGGTGGAAAGTTCATCGCGGACGCGCTCGGCGGTCTCCGGCATCCCGATGCTGTAGGCGTGCAGCAGGGCGGCGTCGTAGCCGGCCGGGGCGGTGCCCCAGCCTTCCCAGTCCAGGATGCCGAGTTCGGGACCGGTGAGGTTGGCCCAGTGCAGGTCGCCGTGTGCGGTGGACCACGCGGGCGGCGTCGTAGGGACCGGGCCGTCGAGGAAGGCGAGGTACTTCGGCATGGTGCGGTCCAGGTATGCCTGACGTACGGCCGTGCGCTCGGTACGGACCACTGCGAGATGGCCGAGGGCCTGGCGGAGGTCGTCCCACCAGGCTCTCGTCAGGCGGAGTGCGGCGGCCGGCACCGGGGTGGGCGAGAGGGTTCCGCCGACGACGTAGTCGTACAGCTCGGCCCTGTAGGCGTTCTCCCCCTCCGCCCACTGCCGTACGAGGTGCAGGCGAGGGCGAGGCACACGCTGGGGCAACTGCCGCTCGGCGTCCTCCGGGCCGGTCCACAACTTGCCGCTCGCCTTGTCCACCGGGCTGTGGACGAGGCGCAGCCATCCGGGCCCGCGTGGCCCGGTGACGGGCCTGCCCAGCGTGCGTCCACGCCATCCCCACGCTTCACGCGGTCCTTTTCCGAATGGCCGGACACCAGGGGCTGCCCCGAGGATGCCGCACGCCAGGGTATGGGCCGCCCGTATGCGGGCGACGACCTCGGGATCGTCAGGTTCCGAAGAACATCGATGACCTCTCTCAGATGTTCGGGCGTCAACGGTCCGGAACGCGGCCGCCCGGCCCTCACAGGGAACGTTCCCGCCTCATGCTGCCGCACAACACCGCGCCGCCTCGCTCGCCCCCGCGACTCGCGGTCGGGTCCCCGGGGTTGGTCAAGTCGCCCTGAGAAGCGCTCTTTCGCGCAGACCGGGCGGCTTGGGCCGGGGATTTCCGGTTGTGGCGCAAGGCGCCGATTCCATGCGGTACCGTGATCGCGTCATCACGCTCTGTGTGCTCCTGCGCATGGGGCGGCCCCCGGGGGTGTTAGCAGCACCATTCCGAGGGCCTTCACCACGAGTGGAAGAGAAGTCCACCGGGATGCTTTGGCATGCTATCGCGCCCTCTCGGCGCTTCACGAAGGCTTCGCACGATGTCGTGCGCCATCCGCGTCTGAGCAGTGACGCGAAGATTCTTCTCCTGTACGTACAGGGGCTTCCCGAAGAGCAGGCCGACAAGGCGCTCAGTGAGCACGCGAAGAAGCTCGGGATCACGGGGCGGGCGTATCAGAAGGCCAAGGGGCAGCTGATCACGGTCGGGTTCGTGCACGAGTGGAAGCGGCAGGGGGACCGCGGATTCTGGGTGACCGACCAGCTCTTTGCCAATGTGCCCCTGACGGTTGAACAGGCTGCCGCGGTGCGGAACGACAGGGTTGGTGCCCCGCCGGTTCCTGCGGCCTCGGCCGCCCGTCCGGGTGCGCGGAATCCGGCCGTCGGTGAGCCGGGGGGCCGGACGGTCGGTGGCTATGAACCGGTAGATGAAGAACTTGGGGAGAACTGCTCCCACCCACCCTCCGAAGCGTCCGAAGCGTCCGAAGCATCCGAAGCGTCCGAAGCGTCCGAAGAGTTCGTAGCTTCCGAAGTCGGGGAGGGCGAACGGGTGTTGCTCTCGCTGAGGCACGCGAATCCTCAGCTGCACCTCGGGGTGCGGGAGGCGCGGGGGCTGGCCGAGGTCGCTGCCGAGTGGATTCGGCGCGGCGTGAGTGCTGCGGATCTGCGGCGGGCGTTGACCAGTGAGCTGCCCAAGGACGGCGTACGGTCCGCTGTCGGGTTCCTGCGCCACCGGCTCGTGCAGAAGCTTCCGGCGCCGGTTGTTGCGCCGACTCCGTCCGTGGCGCCCCTGCCGGTAAGGGAGTTCGTGGTCTGTGGTGGGGAGGGGGAGGAGCACGTCTTCCGGCCGGTCGGGGACGAGGCACTGTGCGGGCCGTGTGCCCGCGAGGCGAGCCGGGCGTACTGGGCGGCCCGGCGGGCCGAGGCGGAGAGCGAACCCGATCCGCTGCCTTGGCGGGAGCGGGTCGCTGCGATCATCGGGAGCGAGCAGGGGCAGGGGCGAGTAGGGGAAGAGGGGTCGTTCGCGGGATTCGCCGCCACGCCCGTTTCCGGCAGCGTCCGCGATGCGGCGGCAGGGTCGTAAGCTCACGGGCACCGGCGGAAGGGACACGCGATGGCGGGCTTTCGGGATCTGAGGTTCAGGGCGGTCACGTCGCTCCAGCGGCACGTCGTCAATCCGCTCGCCAGGCGCAGCCCGGGACAGATCCTGCTGGAGACGACCGGCCGTGCGTCCGGGCTGCCGCGTCGTACGCCGGTCGGTGGCCGGCGTACCGGTCAGGAGTTCTGGCTGGTCTCGGAGTTCGGCGAGAAGTCTCAGTACATCCGCAACATCCGGGCCGACCCGCGGGTCCGGGTCCGCATCGCGGGCCGCTGGTACGACGGGATCGCGCGCCCGCTGCCTGAGGACGACGCCCGCGCCCGGCTCAGGTCGCTGCCGCGCTACAACAGTGCGGTGGTGCGGACGTTGGGTACGGAGCTGCTGACGGTGCGGGTGGATCTCGCGGACTGACGGGTCCGGACATGGGCGTGCCCGGACGGTGCGCAACCGTCCGGGCACGTACGGGTGTTGGTCCGCCGGATCAGTCGGTGATCTCGATCTTGCCGTTCTGGCTGCCGTCCTGGGCGGCGGCCTCCGGCTGGGCCGGGACCTCCGCCCGGGAGCCCGAGCCCTTGAGGTTCTTCAGCAGGGCGGGGAGGTCGACTCCCGTGGTGGAACTGAGGAGTTCCATGCCCTGGGCGACGTTGTCGGTGACGGTACGCGACAGCTGGCTCGCGCCGTCCGTCGAGATCACGGTCATCTTGTCGATGGCGCTCAGCGGCTCGGACGCCTTGGCGACGACCTGCGGCAGCACCTCCACCAGCATCTGGAGCACGGCCGCATCGCCGTACTGCGCGAACGCGTCGGCCTTCTTCTGCATGGCCTCGGCCTCGGCCGCACCCTTCGCCGCGATGGCCGCGGCCTCCGCCTCGCCCTCGATGCGGACGGCGTCGGCGAGCGCCGAGCGGTGCAGCTTCTCGCCCTGACCGGTCAGCCGGGAGCGCTCGGCGTCCGCCTCGGCCTCCTTGACCTGGGCGATCCGGCGGGCCTCGGCCTCCTGCTCGGCCTGGTAGCGGGCGGCGTCGGCGGGCTTGCGGACTTTGGTGTCGAGCTCGCGGTCGGTCAGCGCGGCCTGGCGCTCGGCGACCTTCTCCTGCTCCTGGAGGACCTCCTGCTGGCGGGCGGCCTCGGCGAGCGGGCCCGCCGCGTTGGCCTTGGCCGCGGCGGCTTCCGTCTCGGCCTTGATCTCGGCCTGCTTGAGGTAGAAGGTCCGCTCGGCGATGGCGATCTCCTCGGCGGCCTTCAGCCGGGCCTGCTCCGAGGCCCGCTTGGCGATCGCCTCGGCGATGTCCGCCTCCTGCTTGGCGCGGGCGGCCTCGGGGCGGCCGAGGTCCTCCAGGTAGGAGCCCTCGGTGGTGATGTCCTGGATCTGGAAGGCGTCCAGGATCAGGCCCTGGCCCGAGAGGCTGGCCTCGGCCTCCTCCGCCACCTGGCCGGCGAACGCGGCCCGGTCGCGGATGATGTCCTCGACCGACATCCGGCCGACGATGGCGCGCAGCGCACCGGAGAGCACTTCCTGGGTGAAGCCGACGATGCCGTCCTGCTGCTGGAGGAAGCGCTGGGCCGCGGCCCGGATCGCTTCCTCGCTGCCGCCGACCTTGACGATCGCGACGCCTTCGAGGTTGGACTTCACGCCGCGCAGGGTGACGGCGCCGCGCACCGCGATCGGGATGTGCCGGCTGGAGAGGTCCAGGGTGAACTTCTGCTGGACGAACGGGACGACGAAGACTCCGCCGCCGACGACGACCTTCTGGCCGCTGTTGTCGATGCTGGTGCGGCCGGTCACCGGGTCGGTCGACTTCTTGCCGCGGCGGCCGGTGATGATGAACGCCTCGCTGGGCCCGGCGACCTTGTAGCGGGTGATGACGACGAGTGCGAGCAGCACCAGGAGTACGACGACTCCGGCGACTGCGGTCACGACTGGGCTCATAAGGGTGTCCCCCCTGCCTCCCTGAGGGGACGGCAGCTCGGTTTCGGGCGGTGTGCCGCGGTGCGGCACGGTGGATCGGCTCGGGCGGTGGTCGGCGCCCGACGGGTCTGACTCGGTGCCCGATGGGTCGGGCTCGGCGTTCGACGGGCCGGGCTCAGCGCTCGACGGGCCGGACCGCGACCGAGGTGGCCGACAACGCGGCCTCCACCCAGATCTCGGTGCCGCGTGCGACCGGCACCGCGCTCTTCGCCGCCAGCTTCACGTGCTGGCCCGCGAGTCGCAGCAGGACCTCGCCGTAGCCGTCGGCCGGAATGGCCGTGACGACCGACCCGGACGTGCCGACGAGGTCGTCGCTGCGCGGTGTGGCACTGGTCTGGTCCCGCATCAGGGCCCGGCTGAACTTCCAGGTCAGCCAGGCCGCGACCAGCCCGGCCAGCGCTCCGGCGGCGGTCGCGGCGACCGTGCCGGCGCCGGTGGTGCCGAGCACGATCGCGCCGCCGAAGCCGAGCATCGAGAGGAATCCCGCGATGACCGGGAGGGACAGGAGGCCGTCGAAGAGGCCGTCCAGTACGCCTCCGAAGAGACCTTCGAGGATTCCGTCGAAGATCAGGGACAGCACGAGCAGGACGATTCCCGCAATGCCGAGACCGAGAAACAAGGTCACGTGATCACCCTCCCCGAGATCTCCGAAATCCCCCGAATTTTTCCGTCGAACTGGCTGGATGATCCCATACGTGCCCGGCAGCCCGTACTGCCGGGTCCCGGCAATCTTTTACGCGTTCTTGATGCCGGACAGCTGCTCGGTCAGTGTGTCGAGCGACTGGTACGTGGCACCGAGCAGCGCGACATGCTTCCAGCGCAGCACCCCGTCCGGGCCGATGAGGAAGATCGCGCGGCGCACCCCGATCCCGGGCGCCGCGACGCCGTACGCCCGCGCGGTCTCCCGCCCGGTGTCCGCGAGCAGCGGCATCCGCAGGCCGTGGGCGCGGGCGAACGACTCATGGCTGTCCACACCCTGTGGACTGATTCCCCAGACCTCCGCGTCGAGCTCGCCGAAGGCCTCCATGCCCGAGGAGTACGAGCAGAGCTGCTTGGTGCACACGGCCGTGTTGTCGCCCGGGTAGAACGCGAGGACCACGGCACGACCGCGCGCCGCGGCGAGGTCGTAGTCGCGGCGTTCGAAGTCCTCGCCGGCGAGCCGGCCGCCCGGCAGGGTGAAGTCCGGGGCGATCAGGCCGAGTTGTGGTGACGATCCCATGTCGGTTCCTCCGTGGTCCGGTGCTGCCGGGTTTTTCCGTCCGTGTTCCGTACAGCATGCTCGGTACGGGTCCGGCTCCCGCACCAGGAGGTACGTATGGCAGCACCGCCGTCCGCCGTCCGCCCGTCCGCGGCCGTGCTCCTGCTGCACGGCGGCGCGGAGACGGGCCTGGCCGCGCCGCTGCCCGGCCCGCTGAATCTGCCCGGCATGCGGATGCGCCCCTTCGCCCGGACCATCGCCGGGGCGACGGGCGGCGGCGGAGACGTTCTCGTACGCACCGTCCGCTACGCCCACCGCGGCTGGAACGGCCCACGCGAGGACCCGCTGCACGACGCCGTACGCGCCCTGGACGCCCTCGGCCGCGAGGCCGGGGAGATCCCGGTGGTCCTGGTCGGCCACTCGATGGGCGCCCGCGCCGCCCTGCGCGCGGCCGGTCACCCGCTGGTGCGCGGGGTGGTCGGCCTCGCCCCGTGGTGTCCGGCGGACGATCCGGTCGACCAGCTCGCGGGCCGCGACGTCGCCCTGCTGCACAGCACCCGCGACCGCATCACGAGCCCCCGCGCGTCCCAGCGCCTCACGGCCCGTGCCCGGCTGGTCGGTGCCCGCTCCTGTCTGGTCGCGATCCGGCGCAGCGACCACGCGATGCTCCGGCGCGCCGGGGAGTGGCACGCGCTGACCGCCCGGATCGTCACCGGTCTGCTGGGCCTGGGCCCGCTCCCCGGGCCGGTCGCGACCGCCCTCCGGCTCCCGCCGGACGCCCCGGCGGTGGCGGGCACCCTCGACCTGGACCTGCTGGGGGCGTGACGGAACCGGGGGCCGGTGCCGTGGTGCAGGGGCGGGGGAACGGGAGCACCCTGGTAGGGAGGTGATCGTCATGGTGATGACAACTGTCGGGTGGCATGTGGAGCTCGAATTCGATGAGGACACCCACCGCACCCGCGCGGCCGCCCTGGTGCGGTTGCCCGACGGGACCGAGGTGCGGGCCCACGGATACGCGAGCCGCCATCCCTCCGACAAGGACCAGCCGAGGGTGGGCGAGGAGATCGCGGGAGCCAGAGCGCTCAACGAACTGGCGATGAAGATGCTGACGAAGGCGCATGACGAGATCGACGAGGCGTCCGGCCGGACCTCGCACCCGCTGATCTGACGCGGGGCCGGGGCCCACACCTGCCCCGGGACCCCGTCCGCACGGCGGGCGCCGGCCCGGCGGTTCCGGTCTGCGGATGCGCGGCGGGTGCGGGCGGCCGACGATTGAGGGCCGGGCAGCGGGTGGTCCGCGCCCGCCCAGGAGGTTGACGTGCAGGCCGATGCGTACGCCGACAGCCCTGTGCCGTTCGACCCCCGCGACCTCGCGGCTCTGGTCGGCGGCACCATGGCCGGGGTGAGCGTGCTCGACACGGGGCTGCGCTATCTCTACGTCAATCCGGCCCTCGAACGGATCAACGGCATCCCGGCCGCCGAACACCTCGGACGCACCGTCGCCGAGGTCCTTCCGGGGCTCGACGCGCGCGAGGACATGATGCGGGCGGTGCTGGCCGATGGGAAGCCACGCGAGATCACCATCAGCGGCTTCACCGCCCAGGACGCCACGGTCCGGCGGTACTGGCACGGGGCGTTCCACCGGCTGGAGTCCGACGGGCGGGTCGTGGGCCTGGCCGGGATCGTGCTGGAGGTCATGGCCGCGGACAAGGAGCAGCGCGAGCTGGAGCAGGCCCGGCGGCATCTGACCCTGCTCGACACCGCGGCCGCCCGGATCGGCACCACCCTCGACATGGACACCACGTGCGCCGAACTCGTCGACCTCGTCGTGCCGGGGCTGGCGGACCTCGCGACGGTCGAGGTGTTTCCGCCCGACGTCGCCGCACCGGTCCGGCCCGCACCCCCCGGGGTGCTGCGGCTGCGGCGGGCGGCGCTGCGGGCCGTGCCCGGACTGAACGACGAGCTGGACGGGTTCGGGCTGACCGGCGAGTACATCGACTACCAGGAGGGCGCGGCGGTACAGCGCTGCCTGGCGGCCAACCAGCCGGTGGTGGAGAACCTCACCTCCGACGAACAGCTCGTCCGCTCCGCCCCCGGCCCCGAACGGCTCGCCGCCTACCGCGCCCTCGGGATGCACTCGGCGGTCATCGTGCCCGTCACCGTGCGCAGCGGCCCGCTCGGCATCCTCGGCCTGATCCGGGCGGGCGACTCACCGGTCTTCACGGACGAGGACGTGGTGGTCGCCCGGGAACTCGCAGGCCGGGCCGCCGTCGATCTCGACCACGCACGCCGGTACGCCCACGAGCACACCATCGCCCTGGAGCTCCAGCGCTCCCTGCTGTCCGAACCGCGCCCGCCGCACCCGCACATCGAGATCGCCACCCGCTATCTGCCGGCCGACCGCAGCGTGATGGTCGGCGGCGACTGGTTCGACGTCATCCCGCTGCGGGACGGCCGGCACCTCAAGGCGATGGGCGATGTGATGGGGCACGGGGTGGAGGCGGCGGTCGCCATGAGCCACTACCGCTCCCTGCTGCGGATGCTCGCCGACGACGAGCTGCCGCCGCACCGGATCCTGGAACAGCTGGACCGGATGGTCGAGCGGTCCGGCCTGGACCGGGCGGCGACCTGTCTGCTGGCCGTCGTCGACCGGTTCGGCGGGGCGTGCGAGGTGGCGAGCGCCGGGCATCTGCCGCCGGTGCTGATCGATCCGCGGGCGGGGGCCAGGGTGTGCGAGGAGATGGCGGTGGGGCCACCGCTGGGGACCGGGTTCGGCGGGTACCGGACGACGCTGCTGGAGTTCGAGCCGGACGCGGTGCTGTTCCTGTACACCGACGGTCTGGTCGAGCGGCGCGGCGAGGACATCGACGTCTCGGTCGGCCGTCTCAAGGAGCTGGTCCTGCCGGTCGGCGGCAGCCTCGACGACCTGCTGGACGAGGTCCTCGAACGGTTCGGGCCGGGTGCCGAGGACGACATAGCGGTGCTGGCCTCCCGCACCCGGAACCCGCAGGCGTGGACGCCCGACGCCACCTGACCCCGTCCGGGCGGCGTCAGCCCAGCTCCAGGCTGGTGATGCCGAACAGCCCGGTGTGGTCGACGTCCGGTGCCGGGCCGGTGTACATCCGGGCGGTCTCGAACGACGGGGTGAGGCCCAGCTGTTCGGCGAGACGCACGGCCGCCGGGTTGACGTCGGGCACGTCGATCGCGACCGGGACGCCGGGATCGGTCGCCGCCAGCGCGCCGACCAGGGCGCCGGCCACCTCGGGCGATTCCGCGTACACGGGACCGATGCGGGACGACGTACGGCAGGGGCGCAGCACGGCCAGACCGCACAGTTCCCCGTCGCGGACGGCGGCCAGCGAGGTGCGCGTGGGGTGGGCGATCCACGGCGCGAGGAAGCTGTCACGGTCGGCCGGGAAGAAGCGGCGGTCGTAGGCGGCGAGCCGGTCGAACGGGACGGAGCGGCCGTCGACGAGCTCCGTACCGGCCGGGGCGGGCAGGCCGGCGGGTGGCAGACCCTCGTAGCGCATGTTCGTCCACACGGAACGGAAGCCGGACTTGCGGTAGTTGGGCTGCTGGGCCACCACCCCGTCGAGGCCGACGTTGCGCCCGTCCAGCCGTGCCATGCCGGCCTGCCACAGCCGGATGCCGTACCCCTGGCCGCGCAGGTGCGGGCGGGTGAGGTAGAAGCCGAGGAACCCGAAGCCGGAGCCGTAACGGACGACGGAGACGCAGGAGACCGGCTCGTCGTCGAGGCGGCCGATCAGGAAGCCGCGCGGATCGGCGGCGAAGAAGGCGTGGCGGTCGGTCAGTCCGGGATTCCAGCTCTCCTCGTGGGCCCATTCGGCGAGCATCGTGAGGTCGTCGGCGCTTGCGGTGGTGATCTCGAAGTTCGGCACGGGGCACCTGTACCCCACCGGACGGCCGTTTCAACGGCGGATCAGACGAGCAGGAACGCGCCCGCCGTCGCGGCCCCCAGCGACGCCCCGGCGACCGTCTGGGCCACCGAGTGGTATCCGAGCGCGACGCGCGACCAGCACACGGCGACGGTCATCACGTAGGCGAGCAGCCACCACGGCGAGTGGACCGCGGCGAGCAGGGCGACGACGGCCGAGGCGACCGCGGCGTCCACCGAGATCTTCCAGACCGTGTTGACGGCCAGCAGGATCACGGTCATCGCCCAGAGGGCGAGCATCGCCACGAGGATGCCGGTGGGGGCATGGCCCAGGACCATCACCACCGAGCCGGTGCCGATGGAGCCGAGGATGACGAAGAAGATCGGGGCCCGCTTGGTGCGGTCGACGACATGGCGGTCGCCCCAGGTGCCGCGCCCGCGCTCCCACTCGATGTACCCGGCGGGTATCAGGCCCGCGCACAGGGCGCCGAGGAATCCCCAGAGCAGGCCGGTCCAGTGACCGGCGGCGGCCAGGCCGATGCCGAGCATGCCGATCAGCAGGACGTTGCGGGGCTGGAAGACGTCGGTGACGGTGCGCGCGGCGCCGGTGTACGGCGATGCGGGGGCGTCGGTGGAGGTCATGCTGTCTCCTCGGTGGAGGCCGTGCGGGCCGGGCCGGTGGTCGCGGATGCCGTGGACGGGCCGGGTCCGGCGGGTGCGGCATCCGCCAGCACCTGTGCCGCCCGGTCCTGCGGGACCGTCCGGTACGCGGTGGCCACCCGGACCAGCCAGGCCACCTCGCCGTCCTGGTCGGTGGCGTGCTGGGTCTCCACCGCGGCGGCGGTCGAGGCGGGCGCACCGCTGTTCTTCGCGGTGAGCGCCGCCTTGATCCAGTACGCCTCGGCGAGCGGGCCCGCCCGGTCCGGGTCCGTGCTGCCGTCCGCCGCCGCGGCGGCGGCGGCCTTCGCGGCCGGGAGCAGGGTGTCGGGCACGTAGTGGCGCAGCTTCTCCACCGCGTCCGCGATGTCGGCGGCCCAGCGGTCGATCCGCAGGTCCGCGGGGGTGTCGAAGCGGGTGAGTTCGCGGGCCAGCGAGGCCGGGGGGTCGAAGGGCTGCTCGGGGAAGGCGGTCATCAACTCGCGCCAGAGGCCGTGCAGTTTGACCTGGGCCCGCCACAGTTTCGCGCGCCGCCGTCCCTTGCTGAGGGCGGGGATGGAGGCGCCCACGGCGAAGAAGGCGAAGAGCACCACCTGTGCGGCCTCGGTGATCTCGTCGAAGCGGAGCGCGAAGGACTCGCTCGGGGTGTCGACGACGCTGACCCACAGGAACAGGGTCCGGCTGACGGTGTAGCCGACCCCGATGAACATGGCGAAGGTCATCATCCCGAGGCCCACCCGCAGATGGCGGAGCCCGGCACCGGCGGTGGCCAGCGCCCACTGGTACGCGCAGACGGCGGACGCGGCACCCAGGTAGAGGTAGAACACGCTCATGTACAGCGTGGCCCCCCACTGTCCCGCGTGGTCGGCGACGAAGCGGTCCGAGGGGACGGAACGGTCGACGACGGTGAAGAACAGCACCGTCAGCAGGACCAGCGTGGCGATCGACGCCTTGGCCGCCACCTGCTGGATGGCACGGGCGAACCGGACATGGCGCGGGACGGTTCCGGCGTCGGGGTACTGGCCGTAGATCGCGACGATGTAGCTGAGGATCGCCAGGATCGCGATCGTCGCCGTGTAGTGCTTGATCAGGACGGCGAGGTCGGTGACGGCGCTGTCGTTGAGCGCGATCCGCACGGCCCGGGTCTTGGTCCACAGGGCGGCGGCGAAGCCCGCGTAGCAGCCCCAGAGGGCCCGGCGGCGCTTGTCTTCTTCGTCGCCCCACAGGGCTGCCGGCATGCGCCACAGGGCGACGGCCGTCATCAGGACGGCTATGAGGTAGCCGGCGAGGTCGAGCGGGGTCACGGCGGAGTCCTTGGGGTGGGGGACGAGGGACGGGAGACGTGCGGTGTCAGCTGCGGCGGAACAGGCCGCGACGGCGGTTGGCGACCGGGCGGGAGAGGGAGTTGGCCAGCCGCCCCACCATGTCGTCGCTCGTCACGTCCATGGCCATCCGGGGAATGAGCGAGGCGCCGAACTCGGCCATGCGCTCGTCGTGGGTGTCGTACTGCGCGCGGGCCTGCACGGTGCCGTCCCCCGACCGGAGCGCGTCGGCGATCTCGGCCACGACCGGGGGCGGCTGCGGCGACGGCGGGGGTTCGGTCCCGAGGACCCGGGTGATCAGCGAGGTGTCGAAGACCGGCAGCAGGCGACGGAGTTGCTCCGGGTCGAGGGAGGTGCCGTGGTCGAACCACTCGTGGCACAGCTCGTGCAGGATCACGTGCTGGGTCTGGTACGCGGTGGGCCGGCGGCGGTAGAGCACGAAGCTGGTCCCGCCGGTCTTCAGGCGCAGCCCGCAGGCGGCGTTGACGCGGGCCAGCCGGTCGGGCATCTCGTGCAGCACGATGGTGCGGCCGCGGGCGGCCTCCATGTTCGCCACCAGTGCGTCGATGGAGAAGGGGGCGGGGATGGGCAGGTCGGCCAGCCCGGCCTCGCACTCCTTCCGTAGTTCGCGCAGGGACATGGAGGGCTACTTCTCCGGCTCGCCAGGGGCGGCGCCACCGTCGGCCGCGCCCTGCCGGCCCCTGGCGTCCTCCAGCAGGGAGAGCGCGAACTGCAGCAGCTCCGGCGGGAGTCCGTCCTCGTCGAGGCCGCGCCCGGCCACCCCGCTGATCTCCCCCGTGCGCCGCATCGCGAGGAACTGCAGACCGGCGACGACATCGTCGACGACCTCGGACTCCTCCTTGAAGAACCGCCAGTCCACGCCGAAGCCCAGACCGAGCGCCTTGAGGATGTCCTCGGAGGGCTGAGTGACCTTTCCGGCCAGGATGTTGGAGAAGTAGCTGTGCGAGAGCGAGCCGCCGCGTTCCTTGACCAGATCGGCGAAGACGCGCCCCGAGATCTTCTGGCCGGGGAACGTCTTCTCCACCATGTACTCGACCTTCTGCTGCAACGTCCGCAGCTCCGGCGTGCGTTCCTCGACGCTGTCCATCCGGCCCCCCACGTATCCGCTCCCGTCCGACCGGCGTTCGCAGTCGTCGATTCGGTCAACGGGCTCGTACTGTAACGAACCCTGACGTGGTGCCCTCAGTCCGGTAGGCGGTACGGGAACGGGCTTGCGTAAACACGCTACGTCACTGTTAACTCGAAAAAACACGGGCAGGGGACCACGAGGGGAGTCCCCTGCCCGTGAAATCGACGCGTTCCGTGTGAATTCACCGCAGACAAAAGGTGCATGACGCACATACATGTTGCGCGGGCATAGGTGTAGCCCTTCACGACGGGGGATGCGTGAAGGGCTACACCTGCATTATGACTGCTGGTCAGGCCGTCATCAAGCAGCCTCCGGGGCGGCGGGCGGTCAGGCGGGGCCGCGCGGCGCGGTGGCGGCGGGTCGGCGGGGGTGCTCGCCGGATGGGAGCGCGGGTGCGCGGGCCGGGCGGGCGAATGTGCGTCGCCGGCGGAACGGAATTTCACGTGCCGACGGAAAAGGATTTCACGCAATGTCCCGCGTGAATTTATTTATCATCCGTCGGAGTTCAATTACTTGCCGAGCCCGGTTGCTTCCGTCGTGCTATTCTGGAAGCAGTTGCAGTTGTGGTTCCCGAAGACTCCAAGTGCCCTCCCCGGCTCAATGTGCCGAGGGCCGCGCTTCTGTGTTTTCCGGTGCTTTCCGGATGGGGTAATCATTGCGGCGACGTGGGATCCGCACCGTGCGAATCCCCGGGAACTGCCCCCCATGAAGGAGATAAAACATGGCTACTGGCACCGTCAAGTGGTTCAACGCGGAAAAGGGCTTCGGTTTCATCGAGCAGGACGGCGGCGGCCCCGATGTCTTCGCCCACTACTCGAACATCGCTGCTACCGGCTTCCGTGAGCTCCAGGAGGGCCAGCGGGTGAACTTCGATGTCACGCAGGGCCAGAAGGGCCCGCAGGCGGAGAACATCACCCCTGCCTGATCCCGCCGCTCCGGCGCCGACGCGCTGAGACGACTTGCACGACCGGGACCCGCACCTCCGGGTGCGGGCCCCGGTTCGCTGTTCTCCGCCGGTCCGCCCGAGCCGGCCGCCCCGAATTTTTCGCAGCCGGGCTCCGTCCAGGCTTGTCAACGGCCCGTTCTTGCGATTCCTGCGCCGCCCGTCGCCGCAGCGAATTCCTCGATACGCGCCCTGTCGAGGAAAGGTTCCGTATGGACCGCGACCGTAACCGTGATCGCACAGCACGTTCGAACGACCGGTTTTCCCGTGGCCCGGGGGGCCGTTCCGGCGCGCCCGCCCGGCGTTCCGGTGGTTCCGGCGGTTCCGGCCGCAGGCCCGCCGCCGTGCAGGGCGAGTTCGCGCTGCCGAAGACCATCACTCCGGCGCTGCCCGCCGTGTCGGCCTTCGCGGAGCTGGAACTGCCCGGTCCGCTGCTTTCGGCGCTCACCGCCGAGGGCGTCACCACGCCGTTCCCGATCCAGGCGGCCACCCTGCCGAACGCCCTCGCGGGGCGCGACGTGCTGGGCCGCGGCCGGACCGGCTCCGGCAAGACGCTCGCCTTCGGCCTGGCCGTGCTGGCCCGTACCGCGGGCAACCGGGCCGACGCCCGGCGGCCGTTGGCCCTGGTCCTCGTCCCCACCCGGGAACTGGCCCAGCAGGTCACCGACGCGCTCACCCCGTACGCCCGCGCGCTCAAGCTGCGCATGGCCACCGTCGTCGGCGGCATGTCGATCGGCCGCCAGGCCTCCGCGCTGCGCGGAGGCGCCGAGGTCCTCGTCGCCACACCGGGCCGGCTCAAGGACCTCATCGAGCGCCGCGACTGCCATCTGGACCGGGTCGCCGTCACCGTCCTCGACGAGGCCGACCAGATGGCCGACATGGGGTTCATGCCGCAGGTCACCGAACTGCTCGACCAGGTGCGTCCGCAGGGCCAGCGGATGCTGTTCTCGGCGACCCTGGACCGCAACGTCGACCTGCTGGTCCGCCGCTATCTGCACGATCCGGTGGTCCACTCGGTCGACCCGGCGGCCGGTGCGGTGACGACGATGGAGCACCACGTGCTCTATGTGCAGGGCACGGACAAGTACGCCACCACGACGGAGATCGCGGCCCGCGACGGCCGGGTGATCATGTTCCTGGACACCAAGCACGCCGTGGACAAGCTCACCGGCCATCTGCTCAACAGCGGGGTGCGGGCCGCCGCGCTGCACGGCGGCAAGTCCCAGCCGCAGCGCACCCGCACCCTGGACCGGTTCAAGACCGGGCAGGTCACGGTGCTGGTCGCCACGAACGTCGCGGCGCGCGGCATCCACATCGACAACCTGGACCTGGTCGTCAACGTCGATCCGCCGAGCGACCACAAGGACTACCTGCACCGCGGCGGCCGTACCGCCCGTGCCGGTGAGTCCGGCAGCGTCGTCACGCTGGTGCTGCCGGGACAGCGCCGGGAGATGACCCGGCTGATGGCCGACGCCGGGATCACCCCGCAGATCGCCCAGGTCCGTTCCGGCGAGGCCGAACTGAGCCGGATCACCGGCGCGCGCAAGCCCTCGGGGGTGCCGGTCGGCGGCGGCGCACCGGTGCCGGAGCGCGCCGGGAGCGGTGGCACGTCCTTCCGGGGCCTGGGCAGCCGCCCCGCGAGGGCGGGCCGGTCCCGCCGCTCCGACCTGCCCACCGCGGAGGCGCGCGCCGCCGCGAAGCAGCGCCGCACCAACCGCAGCGGGTAGCCGGTCCCCGGCCCCGCTACCGGCCGCCCGCGACCCGCAGGACCGTCCCGGTCACATAGGACGCCTCGCCCGACAGCAGCCAGGCGATGGCGGCCGCGATCTCCGGGGCGGCTCCGACGCGGCCGAGCGGGATGCCGGGGACGGCCGCGTTCGCGCGCCCGGGGTCGCCCGCCGTGGCGTGCATGTCGGTGTCGACCATGCCGGGCGCGACCGCGTTGACCCGGATGCCGTCGGGCCCCAGCTCCTTGGAGAGCCCGAGCGTCAGCGCGTCCGTCGCCGCCTTCGTGGCGGCGTAGTGGACGAAGTCCCCGGGGCTGCCGAGCGTGGCGGCGGCCGAGGAGACGTTGACGATCGCGCCCGCCCCGCCGGCCGCCATGTCCTTCGCAGCCCGGCGGCAGCACAGCAGGTAGCCGAGGAGGTTCACGTCGACGACGCGGCGCAGCGTCCGGGTGGAGGTGTCGGCGAGCCGCCCGAGCGGACCCGTCACCCCCGCGTTGTTGACCAGCCCGGTGACGGGGCCGAGTCGCTCGGCCGCCGTGTCGAAGAGGCGTTCCACATCGGCCTCCTCGGCGGTGTCCACTCGCACGGTGACGCAGCGCGCCCCCGCCGAGCGGACCGCCGCCGCGGTCCGCTCGGCGGCCTCCTCGTTGTGCACGAAGCCCAGGGCGAGGTCATGGCCGTCCGACGCCAGACGGATGCAGGTGGCGGCACCGATTCCCCGGCTGCCGCCGGTGACGACGGTGACGGGGCGCGACGACGGAGTGGTGCTGGTGTCCGGCACTGGAGGCCTCTCGTTTCGCTCGGGGACGATGAAGATCACGATGGTCGTGCGGATCACGTAGCGAATCACCGCGGGCGCCGGTGGATCAAGGCCCGCCGGCCGGGTGACGGCGCCGGGACCGGCGCGCATCGCGGCGCCTGCCGTTGGGGTGGTGCTGGTCCGGACACCGGCGTGGTGCCCGGCGCGGGGCGCGGACGGTTGCCTAGCGTCGGCGGCTGACGGACCGCTGTCGGCGCGGAGCGGGTTGAATCGCCCGGCGCTCGGCGACGGCTCCTCCTCAACGGCGTTCCCCTGCCTCCGCCTCGCATTGCGGTGGCAGGGGACGCCGACCGTTCCCGCCCCGCGTCCGCCCCGCCGCTAAGCCCACAGCTGTCGCGCGAGCGCGACCCCGGCGAACACCGCCGCTAGCCCCGCCGCCACGCTCGCCACGACATTGGCCGCCGCGTAGGACCTGGCGCCGTCCTCGGCCAGCCGCAGCGTCTCGTAACTGAACGTCGAGTACGTGGTGAGCGCCCCGCACAGTCCCGTGCCGAGCAGCAGTTGCAGGTGCGAGGAGGCGGCGCCGGCCGCCACCGCGCCGGTCAGCAGGCCCAGGATCAGGGAACCCGACACATTGACCGCGAAGGTCCCCCACGGGAAGACGCTGTCGTGCCGGGACTGCACCGCCCGGTCGGTCAGATAGCGCAGGGGCGCCCCGACCGCCGCCCCGACGATCACCAGCAGCCAGTTCACCGGCCCCGCTCCCGCCCGCCGCCGAAGCGCACGATCTCGCACTCGTCCAGGACGACCAGACCGCCGTCCGCGACCAGTTCCTCCACCAGCGGCAGGAACGCGCGGATCCGCGCCTCGGTGTCCACGATCACGACCGCCACCGGCAGGTCCTCGCTCAGCGAGAGCAGCCGCTGGGTGTGGATCATCGACGAGGCGCCGAAGCCCTCGATCCCGCGGAACACGCTGGCACCCGACAGCCCGGCGCGGTGCGCCCGGTGCACGATCTCGGCGAAGACCGGCCGGTGGTGCCATCCGTCGGACTCGCCGACGAGGACCGTCAGGCGCAGCGCCCGTTCCGTTTCCGGGGTCGTCATGGCTGCCTCCAGGCCAGCACGCGGCGGGTCGCCCACACCGCACTCCACACCGCCGCGAGAGCCGCGAACAGCGTCAGTCCCAGATACCCGAGAGCGGCACGGACCCGGTCGCCGTCGATCAGGCGCTGGATGTCCACCGCGTACGTCGAGAACGTGGTGAACCCGCCGAGCACCCCCGTACCGAAGAACGGCCGCACCAGCCGGTGTGCCGTCCACACCTCGCTGATCACCACCATGAACACACCGATCACCGCGCATCCGGCGGCGTTCACGACCAGCGTCGTCCACGGGAAGCCGCCCGGGGCGGTGGGCCAGATCAGCGCGGCCCCGTAGCGGGCACACGCTCCGATCGCACCACCGAGTGCCACCACCGCGACGACGGATCCTTGCGGATTGGGGGCTCCCATGGGCACATGTCTCCTGCCTGCTACACGCACCAGGCTATCGCCGCCGCCCTCGGCGGGCCCACCGCACCATGGGCGGGCCCGTCGGCCTCTTCGTCGGTGCGTGACCTACCAGGACTTGCCCGGGGGCTGCTTGGTGGTGACGTTGATGCGGTTGAACAGGTTCGTCAGACCGATCGCGAGGACCAGGGCGGAGAGCTGCTTCTCGCTGAAGTGGCGGGCTGCCTCGTCCCAGATGGCGTCGGGCACCGGGTCGGAGCGGTCGCTGAGCCGGGTCGCGTGCTCCGCGAGCGCCAGCGCGGCACGCTCGGCATCGGTGAAGTACGGCGCGTCGCTCCAGGCCGACACGGCGAAGAGTCGCTCGTCGCTCTCACCGGCCTTCCGGGCGTTGCGCACGTGCCCGTCGACGCAGAAGGTGCAGCCGTTGATCTGGCTCACCCGCAGACCGACCAGTTCGAGCGTGGTCTCCGGCAGCCCGCCCTTGCCGATGGCCTTGACCAGGCCCAGCACGGGCGGCAGGGCCTCGGGAAGGACCTCGGCCGGGTTCTGGATTCGTGCCTGCTGCATGATGTTTCTCCTCCGCTGTCCGTCGCGGTCGCGGTGGCGTTCTCGCCGCGCCCTCACTGCACTGACGGAAGGCGGAGGGGAAGTGTGACGAGAGCGGCGGCCGGGGCCTCACTGCGTTCGTCGGAGCGAGCTCCGCAGCCCGTTCTCCTCGGTGACCCTGGCCCGGAGCTGCCGTATCGACGTGGAGTCCCCGGCATCGCCGCCTTCGCGGGAGCGGCACCGCGCGCACTCGCACGGTGGCCAGCGCAGCGGGTTGAACTCGGGCAACTCCGGCTCGGGCTCAGGTTCTTGATCCCTCACACCGACCCCCGCTCCGTGCAGTCCGCCGTGCTCCGGTGGCGCTGGAGCAGCACCCGGCAGTCGGTCGCCCCGCTGTAGTCGTACTGATCATTGGCGAGGGCCTCGGCCAGCCGGAGCTCCTGGCACTCGGGACAACAGCCTTCTGCTTCACGCCTGTTCTCGGCGAGCACAGACAACTCCTCTCCGTAGTCATTCCACTACTAAGGGAGCTCAGGTTGGCCTAGAGTCAGCAGTGCTTCAACTTGTTGGGCACGAGCGAAAAGTCAGGTGACAGCCGTTGAACCGCAAGGACTTGGACCCCGAGAGCAGCCCGGAGGCCGCCTTTGGCGCCCGCATCCGCAGCTTGCGAGAGGAACGCGGGTGGAAACAGGAGGAGTTAGCCGACCGGATGGGCTACTCCGGCACGCACATCTCCGCCGTCGAAACTGGTCGCAAGATGCCGACTCTTCGGTTCTCGCGCAATGCGGACCAGGTTTTCGGTACCGGGGAAACGGCAGACACGTTCGAACGCCAGTACCGCGAGATCCGGCACGGTTCGCTGCTGGAGGGGTTCCCGCAGTACGTGGGGCACGAGGGGCGTGCAGTAGAGATCCGGCTGTACGAAATCGGGGTCATCCCCGGGCTGTTGCAGACGTCGGAGTACGCCCGGGTGCTGGCGGACAGCGCCGTGCGGCGAGGGTCGATCGCTTCCGAACAGGCAGCCGAGCGGGTCTCGTTCCTGGCAGAGCGTCAGGCCACGCTGGTGCGGCCCCGCCCTCCCATGATGCTGGTGGTGATGGACGAGAGCTGTATCCGCAGACGGGTTGGCGGGGACGAGGTCATGGGGGCCCAGCTCGACCGGCTGCTGGAGTTCGCCGAGCTGCCGAACACCGTGCTCCAGATCGCCCCGTACGAGATGGGGGAGCGCCGCCCGTTCAATCTCCCGATGAACCTGCTGACGCTGTCGGACCTGTCCGTGATCGCGTACGCGGAATCCCAGATGCGGGGACATCTGGAGCGCGATACGACTTCCGTGCTGCCCCTGTTGACGGCCTACCATCAGCTACAGGCCGAAGCGCTGTCCCAGGCGGCATCGGTGGCCATGATCCGTGAGGCACGAAAGGGCACCCCGTGACGACCACGACCGAATCTCCCCGCTGGTTCAAGTCTTCGTACAGCGACAACGGCGGCAACTGCGTTGAGGTCGCCGCCAATCTCGCCGCCTCGCGTGGCGTGGTCCCCGTCCGCGACTCCAAGAACCTCGGCGGTCCGGTGCTGAACGTTCCCGCTGCCTCGTTCGCTTCCTTCGTGGCGGGCGTCAAGGCCGGAGGGTTCGGCGCCGTCTGACCTCACCAGGTCCGGCGCATGCGATCCCGAAGTCCCCATCGTGCACCGCGCGGTGGGGGCTTCTCGTTGTCTACACCGTGCAGCCGGGGGCTACCTCCACCGCTTTCCGTCGTGCCTCCCGGATGGGCTGAGGGCTTTCGCTCAACAAGGCTTGCGGCATGAGGACTTACAGAAAATCTGCCGCCTTCGTCGCCCTGTCCGTCACCGCCGTTGCCACCGCTCTCACCGGGGCCGCGCCCTCGCAAGCCGTCGCGTCGGCCAACCCCGCCCCCTCGCTCTCCTGGCGGCCCTGTGCCCAGGACGGCGGCCCCGCCGCCCAGGAGTGCGCCGAACTGCCCGTACCGCTGGACTACCGCGATCCGGACGGCCCGCAGCTCTCCCTCGCGGTGACCCGGGTCCGCAGCGACCGCCCGGCCGCCCGGCGCGGGACGCTGATGGTGATCCCGGGCGGGCCGGGCTCCTCCGGGGTGCAGCGGGTGACGCAGAAGGGAGAGCGGTTGCAGCGGGCGACGGAGGGGCGGTACGACATCGTGAGCCTCGACCCGCGCGGGGTCGGCGGCAGCCCGAAGGCGAGCTGCGGGCTCGCCCCGGAGGACCGGGAGCTGGTGAACCTGCGGTCCTGGCCCGGTGCCGACGGCTCGATCACCGAGAACGTGACACGCTCCCGGCGCGTCGCCGAGGCCTGCGCCCGCAACGGCGGAGCGATGCTGCGGAGCCTCACCACGGCCAACGAGGTACGGGACATCGACCGCTTCCGGCAGGCCCTCGGTGAAGAGAAGCTGTCGGCCTGGGGGAGCTCGTACGGCACCTATGTGGGCGCCGGGTACGCGCAGAAGTACCCGCAGCACACGGACCGTTGGGTGCTGGACAGCAGCGGCGACCCGGACCCGTCGCGAGTGGCCAAGGGCTGGCTGGCGAACATGGCGGTGGGGGCGGCCGACCGGTTCCCCGACTTCGCGCGCTGGGCCTCGGACCCGGCCAGGGAAGCGGAGGGGCTGCGACTCGCGCAGCGGGCCGAGGACGTGCAGCCGCTGGTGCTGGACCTGGCGGCTCGGCTGGACCGTGAGCCGAGGGAGTCCACCACGCCGGGCGTCCCGCTGACCGGCAACCGGCTGCGCCAGGCGATCCAGCTGGCCCTGTACGAGGACGATGCGTTCGCCGGGCTGGCGGGGCTCGTCCGGGCGGCCGGGGACCCGTCGGTGAAGCCGGTCCTGCCCGATGCGCTGAGCGGGCCGATACCGGACGCGGAGGCGGCCGTCACGGTCGGCGTGATCTGCAACGACGTGCGCTGGCAGGGCACGGTCCCCTCGTACGCGCGGGCCGTCGCCGCCGACCGTGTGAAGTACCCGCTGACCGCCGGGATGACGGTGAACATCACCCCGTGCACCTTCTGGAAGGACGCCCCCGCCGAGCAGCCGACCAGGATCACGGACCAGGGACCGTCCAACGTCCTGATGATCCAGGGCCTGCGCGACCCGGCGACCCCGTACTCCGGCGCCCTGAAGATGCGCGCGGCCTTCGGCGACCGGGCCCGACTGGTCGCGGTCGACCACGGCGGGCACGGCATGTACCTGGGCCACGGGAACGCCTGCGGCGACCGCGCGGTCACCACGTTCCTGAACACCGGGACCCGGCCGGAGCGGGACGCGTACTGCGCGGACTGACCGTGACCGGGCTGCGACGGGGCAAGCGCTCCGCTCAGTCGCAGCCCGGTGTCATATGTCCGCTGTTCCTGGCCTGTGCCAGCAGGGAGACGACCTCCTCGTCGGACGTCTGGGAGAAGTCCCGGTACCACTCGCCGACCGCGTAGAACAGGCTCGGCACCGACAGGCACACCACCTCGTCCGCGCTCCGGCGCAACCGCACGACCGCCTCCGGCGGCGCCACCGGAACCGCTGCCACCACCCGCTCCGGGCGCTGGGCCCGTACCACCAGGCAGGCCGCCTCGGCCGTGGCGCCGGTCGCGATGCCGTCGTCCACGACGATCACCGTCCGGCCGGTGAGCGGGGTCCGTGCCCGGCCGGCGCGGTACACCTGGGCCCGCCGTACGAGCTCCGCCTCCTCGACCCGTTCGACCGCCGCGAGGTCCTGCTTCCCGGCCCGCAGCCGGCCGACGACGTCGTCGTTGACGACCCGCACCCCGCCCTCGCCGAGCGCGCCGAACGCGACCTCCTCGTGGTGCGGCACACCGAGCTTGCGGACGACGATCACATCGAGTTCGGCACCGAGGGTCTGCGCCACCTGGAAGGCCACCGGGACTCCGCCGCGGGGCAGTCCCAGCACGACGGGGTGCTCCCGCTCAAGATGGCGGAGCGCCTCGGCCAGCTGCTGTCCCGCGTCCACGCGGTCGGCGAACAGCACGGTGGTTCACCCCCAGCCAGGGGAGTCGGGGCCGCATGCGTACGAGCCCCACCGACATCCCTACTACCGAAACAACCCCATGCGCGGCGGCCCCGCAACCCGGGCGGGGGCTGTCGGCTGCCGTACAGGACGGGGCGGCGGTCAGGAGACCGGCGTCGTCCGGGGGATCTCGCCCTCGGTGGTGTCGACGTCGATGACGGAGAACGCCGCGCCCTGCGGGTCCGTCAGCGCGGCGAACCGGCCGAACGGCATGGTCATCGGGCCGAACCGCAGAATGGCGCCGCGCTCGGTGGCCTTCGCCACCGCCGCGTCGCAGTCGGCGACGGTGAAGTACACGTTCAGGTACGGCGGGACCTCGGGCGGGAACTCGTCGCCCATCTTCATCCGCCCCATGACGGTCTTGTCGCCGAGGTTGAACATCCTGAAGTCGACGTGCTCGTCCGCCATCCTCACCATCGTGTACGGGAAGACGGCGGGAAAGAAGGCGTCGGACTTCTCGGGCTCCCGGGTGAAGACCTCGGCCCAGCAGAACGCACCGGGCACACCCTGCGCCTCGAAGCCCTCGTGGGTGCCCGCCTGCCACACACCGAAGGCCACGCCGCTGGGGTCGCGGGCCAGCAGCATCGTGCCGAACTCGCCGACCTGCATGGGGTCCATCAGCGTCTCGCCGCCGTTGTCACGGATCTTCGCGGCGGTGGCCTCCGCGTCCGGTGAGGCCAGGTACAGGCACCAGGCGGACCGGCCCTCCTGGCCGGGCATCGGGGGCACCACCGCGGCGACCGCCTTGCCGTCGGCGTACGCCTGCGTGTAGTCGCCGAACTCGGACGAGGACTCGCCGAACGTCCAGCCCAGCACATCACCGTAGAAGCTCTTCGCTCCGTCCAGGTCGGCGAACATCGCGTCGGCCCAGCACGGTGTGCCCTCCGGTTGTACAGCCATGGCCCTGACTCCCTCGCGCTCGGTGGGTGGTCCGGTTTTTCACGCTAGCCAGCCGACCGCCTCCCCGCGCGCTGGAAGCGGCGGGTCCGGGACATGCGCCATATTCGTACGTATGTTCGTTCAAGGGTGTCCGGGTGTGCCCCGGCCCTGCGGCGGGTCCACCCGCACCAGGCCCGACTGGTAGGCCATGGCCACCAGCTGGGCCCGGTGCCGGGCGCCCAGCTTCGTCATCGCCCGCCCGACGTGCGTGCGCACGGTCAGCGGGCTGACGTGCATCCGCTCGGCGATCTCGTCGTTCGACAGGCCCTCGGCGGCCTGCGCCATGACCTCGCGCTCGCGGGCGGTCAGGACGTCCAGGGCCTCGGGCGCGGCGACACCGCCCTCCGGGCGGGCGAGGTAGCGGGTGCAGACCCGCGAGGGCGATGACCACGATGAGGCCGGCGAAGACGACGGCGGAGCCCGCCGTGCCCACGGCCCGCGCCACGGCCTCCTCCGCGTCGTGGCCCTCCGCGCGTTCGGTCCGGTAGCGCGAGACGATGAACAGGGCGTAGTCGATGCCGACCGCGAGCCCCAGCATCAGGGCGAGCGTGGTGGTGGTCGTGGACATTCCGATCGCGACGATCGAGGCCACGCCCACGCCGATGCCGACGATCGCGGTGAGCAGCGGGAGGCCCGCCGCGGCGAGCGACCCGAAGGTGATGAGCAGGACGACTGCGGCCGCGGCGACGCCGACGAGTTCCGTCGTGCCGCCGAGCTCGGCCTCCGGCACCAGGGCCGAACCCCCGAGCTCCACGGTCAGCCCGGCGTCCCGCCCGTGCTTCGCGGCGTCCTGGAGCGCCTCGGTGGTGGCGTCGGTGAGATCGATGCTCTGTACGTCGTAGCTGATGGTGGAGTACGCGGTCCTGCCGTCCTTGCTCACGGCCCCGGCCATCTTGAACGGGCCGAGGGCGCCCTTGACCTGGTCGCCGCCCGCCACGTCCGCGACGATCTTCTCGATGGCCGCCCTGTTCGCGCTCGCCGTGACCTTCTGGCCCTCGGGCGCGACGAAGACGATCCGGGCGTCGGCGCCGTCCGAGCTGCTGCCCGGGAAGCGCTGGTCCAGCAGGTCGAAGGCCTTCTGCGACTCCGTTCCGGGCATCGAGAACCCGTCCTCGGGGGCGGCCGGCGCCTTGGCGGCGGCGAACGCGCAGGCGGCCAGGACCACCACCCAGAGCAGGGCGACGAGCCGGCGTCTCCGGAAGGGAAAGCGGCCTAGCCGGTAAAGGAAGGTAGCCACGAAGAGGCGCTCCAGTCTCTCTGGATCGGGCAACGGGTCGGCGGCGCGGTGCCGCGCTCCGGCCGTGCCTGTGCCGCGCCGGGGCACGGCGGGGCCCAAGGAATGCCTCAATCCTTCGTGAACGTGGGCGTCATCGTCGCCCTGCATGCAGTCGTACGTACGGTCGCTGCAGTACGTGGCGGGTTCGCCGTACCCCTTGGACAGGACGGCCGGAGTGTCGCCCTCCGCCGTGAGATCGACCCCACGGGCCGCATCGCCCCGCAGTGCTGCGGCACAACGCCCGCGACCCGGAACGTCCGCTCGCCCTCCTTGGGCTCGCGTGACCGCCACCCGCGTGGAACCGCCGGGGCAAAAGCGGTTGATCGGCTGCTTCCCCTCGCATAGCAATGCTCCGTGATACATGGCGAAAAGATCGGGCTGCGTGCCCGGCACGAGAGCGACGTCCCAGTTCTCCAGTCCGAGCTGTACGACGATGTGGCTACGCGGTCACGCGCCGACTCCCGCCCGTGGCGGCCCATCCCGCCAGGCTTGGATCAGTCGCCCTACGCAGTGGCTGAGCCGTCGGACGAGGCAGCCTGCTTCTCCGTAGTGGAGCTGGAGTCGCAGGAGCTGGTCGGCGAGGCCCTGCTATGGGGCATCGACACGCACAGCAGGACGGCCCACATCGGGATCTCCCTGCGACCCGCATTCCGCGGCCGCGGGCTCGGCGTCGATGTCGTGCAGGCGCTGTGCGAATACGGATTCGCCGTACGTGGACTGCAGCGCCTGCAGATTGAGACCCTCACGGACAACACCCCGATGATCGCAGCGGCAACCAGGGTGGGGTTCACGCGAGAGGGAACGCTGCGGCACTCCGCCTGGGTGTACGGCGCATACGCAGACGAGGCCATCTTTGGCCTCCTTGCGAGCGATTGGACGCCCCGGTCATGAACAGCCGGAACCCGAGTCCGCAGTAGAGCGGACAAAGTCCGTCACGTCGACGTTCCTCAGAGACGTTGTCCATGCCTCGGGGCGGCTACCAGCGAATCCGACCTCCGCCACGCCCTGCTCGCCGAACGCCCGCAAGAAGGCGTGCGCTCAGCAGTCGGCTTCCTGCGCTACCGCCTCATCCAGAAACTCCCCGAACCTTCGGTCCAGCACCAGCCTTACGAACGCCCACCCCTCCCCGAACCCGTCGAATGCACAGGCCCCGGCGACCCACACGTCTTCCGCCCCCTGTTCGGCGAATCCGAATGCCCTTCCTGCTGCCGCGCCGCCGCCCACACCGAACCCGAACCCATCCCCTGGCGCGAACGCATCGCCAGAATCAACGGCATTCCGACGGCTTCACCCGCTGAGGCCTGACCGCGCCACGCCGTCGTCGTCACACCGTGGGCGGTGAGCTCGGCGGGACGGGAGGCGTGGGCGGCGGGCTCTGCGGCGGGTTGGGCGCCGGTTGGTCGGCCGACGGCTGATGGAGCGGCGGCTGGTAGGTCGGCGGCGGATACTGGTGCGGCTGGTGCGGGTCGTACGGGGCCGGATACGGGTACTGCGGGGGCTGGTACTGCTGAGGCGGGTACTGCTGCCCGTACTGCGGCTGCCCGTAGATCACGGCGGGCGGCTCCGGCGTCGGATCGGGCCGGGACGCCACCAGCCGAACTATCGCCGCCAGCAGTCCCGGCCCCACGACGACGGCCGCGATCACCAGCGGCCAGTACTGAGCCTCCCCGTCGGACGACTCGGACCAGGGGTCCGGCGCCCGGTCCTGGCAGTAGAGGTACGCGATCAGCAGGACGAGCAGGGAAATGCCGATGTAGATCCCGATCCACAGCCGCCGCGCCGAGGGATTGCGCACCGGGAGCAACCCAAGGATCAGCCACGAGAGCACTATCGGCAATCCAAAAGTTATGGCCATGCCAACCCCCCGTACGCATAGGTGACTTGACCTTCGCACAACAGCATCCTGCTGTCACTGGGGTCTCACCCACCTTCCTCACCCGCTTCGCCGAGGCTGCCGAGATTCAGCCCGAGGCCGTCCCGAAGTCCTGCGTCCAGTAGTCGCCGGGCTGGGCGCGACCCACGCCGATCTCCTTGAACGAGCAGTCGAGGATGTTGCGCTTGTGGCCGGGGCTGCCCATCCAGCCCGCCACGACCTTCTCGGGGGTGGAGTAGCCGTGGGCGACGTTCTCGCCGTACGCGCTCCAGTCGTAACCGGCGCGCGCGATCCGGTCGCCCAGGGCCGATCCGTCGGAACCGGTGTGGGACATGTTCTTGTGGGAGGCCATGTCCGCGCTGTGGGTCCGGGCGGCCTTGGTCAGCTCGGCGCTCAGGGTCAGCGGCGAGCAACCCGCCTTGCCGCGCTCGCTGTTGACGAGCTTCAGCACGCGGGCGGCGGCGCCGGAGGCCAGGGCGGCCGGGGCGGACGCCTTCGGCGCGTTCGTGGACGCGGCGGGCTTCGCCGCGCTCACGGGTACGGCGGGCTTCGCCGCGCTCCGGTGCGCGGTGTGGGTCCACTGCTGTGACGCCTCGGCTGCGGGCCTCGCGTGCGGGGCGTAGCAGGCCATGGCGGCGGTGGGGATGCCCACGGCCCCCGCTGCGACGACAGCGACGGTTGTCTTCCGGTAGAACGTCTTCCTGTGGTGCTTTCTCATGTCTCTGACCTCGCTCGATGGTCGCGGAGCAGCCCTGTGCGGCCGGCTCCGCGCAGCTTCCGCGCCCGGCTTCGAAGGCGCCTTGTGGTCGTCATTGTTGGAACGGCTTATAGACAGGGCGACAAGCGGAAGTACTACCCCGGCCCATAGGCCCGGACGGCGCTTGAAGCGGGCGCGCGGGCGTGCTGTGCGGGCCGCCGGGCCTCGGGGGCGGTGCTGCCGCTCCGTCAGAAGCCCTTGCTCGACCGAGGAACGGGCGAGCGCGCCGGGTGGACCGAATACCATCAAAGCACGTATGGATATATCCGTGCGAAGGTGGACAATATTCGCCGTTGTGTCGAGGGCCCGTCCACTATCCGGTGACCTGATCGCCGGAAACCCCTGCGGCTGATGTCACTGGTGAGGGCGGGGCGCCCCGACGCCGGCTACTGCGGGGACCTCAGCCGGCCGCACCCGGGATCTGCTTGATGTGTCTGCCGGGACGGGTTCGCGTTCACCGGATTCCTTCCTGTGCGGGCCGGATCGCTGTTCCGTGATCACCCCTTACCTGTCCGGCACCCTGCCCGGAGTTCCCGTGCCCCGCCTCACGTGCCGCCCGGCGTGGAGTCGCGCCGCGGCCGGCAGGCCGATGGGCACCGTCGCCCCTACCGCCGCCGGGTCGCCGCCGCGACGGTGGCCATGAGCTCCGCGTCCAGTACCGACGGATCGGCCAGCCGGGTCGGGGCGGCGTACGAGTTGAGCAGCGCCTTCGTGACGCGCAGGGCGGCCTCGGGGCGGCGCACGATGGGCTTGGTCCAGGCGGTGACCGCCGCGTCGAGATCGCTCTCGGGCACGATGCGCTGGAGGATCGACAGCTCGTGCGCCTCGGCGGCGTCGAAGGCGCGTCCGGTGAGGATGAGTTCGCGGGCGCGGGCGGCGCCGACCTCGTGGATGAGCCGGGGCAGTACGCCGCCCCAGGCGGTGGGCAGCCCGAGCGCCAGCTCCGGCAGCCGGAAGCCGGCGGTGTCGGCGCCCACGCGCAGATCGCAGGCGAGGGCCAGCGCGAGGCCCGCGCCGATCGCCTTGCCCTGGATCCGGGCGATGGTGACGGCGTGATTGGTGGAGATCGCCTCGCAGACCCGGCGGGCCTTGTCACCGGCGATCCGGATGCCCCGCCCGGTGGGGTCCTCGTCGAGCCAGTCGGCGAACTCGTTCCGGTCGCCGCCCAGGCAGAAGTCGTCGCCGGCCCCGCTGAGCACCAGCACCCGGACATCGGGGTCCGGTACGGCCAGGACCGTCAGCAGATCGTCCAGCATCGCCTCGGTGACCGCGTTGCCGGTGGCGGGGGAGTCCAGCTCCACGCGGAGGACGGCGCCCTCGCGTTCGGTGCGCACCGTGCCCGGCCGCCGGTGCGGGGTCAGGTACTGCGGGAGCGAGAGCTTCATATCGCCACGCTCAGCGAGGTGACCCGTCTGAAGACCAGCCGGGACGCGTAATCGGCCGGCGCGACGGCGCGCAGGGTGGGGAAGCGTTTCAGCAGCTGTGTCAGGAGCGTACGTGCCTCCAGGCGGGCGAGGGCCGCGCCCAGGCAGTAGTGCACCCCGCCCCCGAAGGTCAGATGCGTTCCGGAGCGCCGGACGTCGAAGGCGTCCGGGTCCTCGTTGCGCCGCGGGTCGTGATTGGCGGCCCCGTACATGACGTGGACCATGCTGTCCTTGGCGATCGGGACGCCCGCCAGCACGGTGTCGTCCGCCGCGATCCGGGTGTTGATGTGGATCGGCGGGTCGTACCGCAGGACCTCGTCGACGGCGGCGTCGATGTATCCGGGGTTCTCCCCGAGCCACGCCCACCTGCCGGGGTCCTTCAGGAGCAGCTCCACCATGGCCGACAGCAGCGTGGCGGTGGTCTCCAGCGAGGCGATGGTGACGAACATGGTGAGCCGGTAGAGGATCTCGTCCGCCGCCTCGCGGTCGGGCTCCTGGGCGTCCCAGGTGTGGATCCAGCCGGTCAGGACATCGTTGCCGGGGTTGGCCCGGCGCTGTTCCACCAGGTCGGTGAAGTAGGCGCGCAGCTGGACGGTCGCCTCGGCGGACACGGCGAGCTGGCTCTTGGTGGGCAGCAGCTCCTGGGCGTGCACCTGGTTGTGGGTGATCTCCAGGATGTGGGCGTAGTCCTCGGGCGGTATCCCCAGCCAGGAGCCGATGGTGCTGATCGGGAGCTGCTCGCTGACCGTGCTGACGAAGTCGGCCTCGCCCCGGCGCAGTCTGTCGGCCAGCTTGTCGAGGAGCCGGGTGACGTGCTCCTCGACGAGCGGGGTCAGCCGCGTGACGGTCGACCGGTCGAAGAGGTTGCCGAGGCTCCGGCGCTGGCAGGTGTGCTCGGGTGCGTTGAGACGGGAGAGGGTCTTGGTCATCTCCTGCGTGGCGGCGGCCTCCCAGCGCTCGGTGTCCGCCTGGCGTTCCTGCCAGGCGAAGTCGGGCGCCAGCCAGTTGCGGCCGCGCAGCACCTCGCTGCACGCGTCGAAGCCCGTGACGAAGTACGCGTCCCAGGGGGCGCGTACGACATCGCCCATGGATCTCAGATCCGCCAGCAAGGGGTAGGGATCAGCCTGCCCCTCCGGCGATTTGAGACGTCTCAGGAGGGAGATGAGGGCACGGCGGTCGACGGGGGGCCTGTCTGTGCCACATATTGCGCTCACGCAGAGTTCCTTGACCTGGGCTCATGGTTACCGGCAGAACCTACCCCTCCGCATATGTCAGCCATGCGCGGTTCTTTGTTGCCCGTATCACAGAGAAACCCTGCTTCAGCCCCTTGTTGTTTGCCGCTCGCGCCTCAACTTCCTCTCCTGTCACAGCTGTTACGCGCCAGAAAGCTCGTCCTATGCGTACAAGCCGTACGCCACGTCCAGGCAGACGTTCCTCACACCCGGAACACGTCCAGGAAGGAACTCCACCAGCCCTTCGTCTTCTTCTGCGGCTCCGCGTGGTCGTAGTGCGCGGCCGGCGTCTCGTTCGGGGCGGCATTCCGGGACGGAACGGGCGACTGCGCCGCCGACGCCGTGGTCCGGCGCGCCGGGGCGGCGCTGAAGATCACGGGCAGTGACACCAGGGCCCGGTGGAAGGGGCCCGGACGCCATTCGACCCCGGAGGGCGGCACCGCGAGGGTGAGGTCGGGCACCGTGTTGAGGATCTTCTCGATCGCCGTGAGGGCGATGAGCTGCGCGGGAGACTTCGCCGGGCAGACGTGCGGGCCCGCGCCCCAGGCCAGATGGGCGCCCTTGCTCAGGGTCTGGCGGGCGTCGGTGAGCGCGGGGTCGCTGTTCGCGGCGGCGAAACTGATCAGTACCGGGGTGTCCGCCTTCAGCGTCACACCGCCCAGGTCGATGTCCTGGACCGGGTAGTGCGTCGCGTAGTTGGCGATCGGCGGGTTGTTCCACAGCACGTCGTCGAGGGCGTCCTCGACCAGCATCCCGGTACCCCGCCGCTGCGCGACCCCGGTGTCGCTGGAGAGCATGAGCAGCAGCGCGTTGGCGATCAGATTGCGCTCCGGCTCGACGCCCGCGCCCATCAGCATGACGAGCTGGTCCTTGAGCTCCTCGTCCCGCAGCCCCGCCGGGTGCTGGATGAGCCAGGAGGTGATGTCCTCGCCGGGCTGCCGCCGCTTGAGCGCGACGAGCTCCATCAGACACTCGGTCAGCTCGGCGTTGGCGCGGAGCACGTCCTCGCCGTCGAAGATCGCGGACATGCTGCGGGTCAGCCGGTCGCCGATGTCACCGGGGCAGCCGAAGAGCTGGTTGAACAGCAGGAGCGGCAGCAGCTTGGCGTAGTCGCCGAGCAGGTCCGCGCTGCCGCGCTCGATGAACTGGTCGATGAGGTAGTCGGCGATCCGCTCCACGTCCCGGCTGAGCCGGGTGGTGTTGAGCCGGCCGAGGCTCTCGGTGACCGCCTTGCGCAGCCGCAGATGCTCGGTGCCGTCCGTGAACAGACAGTTGGGCCGGTACGCCATCATGGGCAGCACCGGGCTGTCCAGCGGCACGCGGCCCTCCCGCAGCGCGCCCCAGCGCCTCGCGTCACGGGCGAAGAAGGACGGATTCTGCAGCACCCGGAGCGCGGCCTCGTGCTGCACGATCAGGGTGGCCTCCACGCCGGGGGCCAGCTCGATCGGAGCGGCGAGTCCGTGCGCCCGGAACGCGTCGTACACGCGGTGCGGATCTGACGCGAACTCCGGCCCGTAGAGCGACGTCTGCCGCTCACCGCGCATCGGACACCCGGTGGGAGCGCTGTACGGGGTGGATCCCGGCGACGAGTCCATGTGTGATTCCTCGATGTGATCGCGGGCCCCGAAGGGCCCGGACGGTGGACGGAAGACGGGCCCGGAAGCCATGGCCCGACCAGGGCCGTGCGAACGGCGGTCGGGCGACAGCCTCTCAGGCCACGTGTGCCAGAAGGTGCTGGACCAGAGTGATCAGGGCCCGCGCGGACGACTTCTCGTCCCGGGCGTCGCAGTACACGACCGGGGTGTCCGGCAGCAGATCGAGAGCCTCGCGCAACTCCTCCTCGGCATGCCGGGAGTACGGATCGAAGCTGTTGACCGCGACCGCGTACTCCAGCCCGTACGTCTCGACCAGGTCGATCACCGGGAAGGTGTCGGCGAGGCGGGCCGGGTCGACGAGGAGCAGCGCGCCGAGCGAGCCGCGCGCCATGTCCTCCCACAGCTCGACGAAGCGCTGCTGGCCCGGCGTACCGAACAGGTACAGCACCAGCTCGTCGCTGAGGGTCAGACGGCCGAAGTCCAGCGCGACCGTCGTGGTCACCTTGTCGGGTGCGCCCCGCAGATCGTCGATGTGCGCCCCGGCCTGGGTCATCCGCTCCTCGGTGCGCAGCGGAGTGATCTCGGAGAGGGTGCCGATGAGCGTCGTCTTGCCCACGGCGAAGTGCCCGACGACGAGAATCTTCGCCGCACGCCGCACCGCGTCCGGCACATAGATGCTGTCAGCCGAACCGGACGTGGAGTCCATGCAACACCTCTTCGAGGATCTTCCTGTCAACGAGCTGAGCCGGCGGTGGCGCCTTGCGGCGCATCAGGTGGCCTTGTTCCGCTAAGTCGTTCAGCAGCAGTCGCGCCACACCGACCGGCTGGCCGAGGTGGCCCGCCACCTCGGCCACCGACAGATAGCCGCCGGAGCACAGCTTCCAGATGGCCCGGACCTCGGGGCTCGGGTTCGGGGGCGGCTGCCGGTCGGGTGCGATGGTGACCAGGGTGACGAGGGAGAGGCCCTCCGCATCGGGCAGGCCGCGCCCGCCGGTGATGACGTAGGACCGGACGAACCCGCTGCTGACCGCCTGCTCCTCGCCCGGCGTCGTCATACGTCGATTCCCGCGTCCTGGCGGGGAGGTGTGGTCATCGCCTTCCCCAGCGCGGTGACCTGCTGCTGCATGCGGAAGGACATGGCCTCCATGTCCACATCGGCCGCGGCTGCCGCCGCCAGATAGGCGCCGGTGCCCGCCGCGATCAGGAAGATCCAGCCGTGGTCGTACTCCAGCAGCGTCTGACGCCAGCGGCCCGGGGCCTGGGCCCCGATGAAGGGCGCGACGGCCCGGCTCAGCGACTGCATGGAACTCATCGCGGCCGCCACGGTCTCCGCGTCGTCCCGGCCGATCTCACTGGAGCTGGCCAGCAGCAGGCCGTCGGCGGAGACCAGGATCGCGTGCCGTGCTCCGGGTACCTGAAGCACATCGTTGAGTACCCAGGACAGATCGGGGTTCACTGGAACTCGGGTCCTTCCATCGTCGTCATGTCACGCCCGGACCGTGTTCCGCGCTGGAACGCGCCCAGACGGGAAGCGGTCTCCTCGTTGCTGCGCACCGGACCGGGCTCGGTCGACGGCACCACCGACACCGGGCTCTTGCGACGACGCTTGGGCAGACCACCGGCGGTGGTGGCGGGCCCGGTGGGCTGCGGAGCGGCGGCCGGGTGCGCGGCCGGAGGGAACAGAGGGGTCGGAGACGGCACGGGCGCCTGACGCCGGGGGAGCGCCGCGATGTCCGCGTCGTGGCGCTCGGCGGCTACCGGGGGCGGCGGCGCGGGCACATCGCCGGTCAGCAACTCGTCGGGCAGGAGAACCACCGCGCGTACGCCTCCATAGGGGGATACGGAGTCCACCGAGACCTTGAACCCGTAGCGGGCGGCCAGCATCCCGGAGACGGCGAACCCGAACTGCGGGGGAATGCCCAGGCTGGAGACGCTGATCGCGGCCTGCGGCGCGAGGAGAGCCGCCGCGCGGTCCTTCTCCTCCTGGCCCATGCCGAGACCGGCGTCGTCGACGATGAGGCAGACGCCCGTCGGAACGGCCTGGATGTTGATCTCCACCGGGGCGCCGGGGGCGGAGTAGTTGGTGGCGTTGGCCAGCAGCTCGGCGAGGACGACCGCCACGGGTTCCACGGCCTTGCTGACGACCGAGAAGTTCACCTGTCCGTTGACTCGCACCCGGTCGAACTGCCGGATACGGCCCTGGGCGCTGCGGGCCACGTCGAAGACGGAGGCGACGGTCTCCCGGCGCCCGAGCCAGCCGCCGCACAGCACCGCGATGCCCTGCGCCCGGCGCCCGAACTGGCTGTTGGCGTGGTCGATGGCCATCAGGTCGGCGAGCATGCCGGGGTCGTCGCCGTACTTCTGCTGCGCGTTCTCGATGACCACCTGCTGCTCGTCCGCGAGCCCCTGGAGGGTGCGCACGGCGGCCTTGAGGACTGCCTTGGTCTCCTCCTCGGCGTCCTTGCGGACCTCGGCCAGCTCGGCGGAGTGGTGATGCGTCAGGCCGGTGTAGCCGACGTGGAGTTCGTCACGCTGTCTCTGCAGCACATCCCGTTGCTGGTGGAGTTCGGCGTTCTGTCTGCGCAGTCCGATATTGGTCTTGCGAGCCCGCAGAACGGCACCCACAGCGACCAGCGCAACGACAACCAGTGCCCACAGAAGAGGGCCCTGTGCAAATGTCATGAGACTCACTTCAAGTGCCATGGCTATGGATACGGCTTGACGCTCCCTCATGTGCCGCAAGCGCCTGGCTGGTCGGGCCATGGCTTGCGCCACTCAGGGAGGGCCCCTCCGGGTGTGGGGCCGAGGAATCCATCCCTCCCGGAATGCCCCCATATGCCATCAGCCCACTGGAAGTAAGATGATCTTAACATCGGTCAGGCAGGCAATTGTCAAGACCGACACGCCAGTTGCACTCTTGACGCCGAATGTTCACAACCGGGGACGGTGGGGCAACGGTCCGTGACAAGGCGCTAAGGGGCCGGGCGACCGGCCCCGCGCCCCGTGGCCGCCCCGGCGTACCGGCGCAGGCCCGCGGGCAGCAGCTCCACGATGCGGCCCCGCTCCTCGGCGTCCGGCTCCGGACCCGCGGCCGGCGCGAGAATCGGGCGGTGTGAGAGTCGGGCGACGCCGGTTGATCTCCTGCTCCTCGCCGAGACCGGGCTGTGTCCCGGTGTGTTCGCGCATCGCCCGGACCTTCCCTCGTCGCCCGGACTTCCCCCCGTCGCCCGGACCTTCTCCCATCGGATGAGGGTCAATCGCAGTGCCGGGCCGGGGTGATGTAGCGGCACGAGGCGGCAAGCAGCACTTCACGGTTCCGCCGGAGGTCGTAGATCCGGCCAATATGCGAGACAACCTGTCTTGCATGGTGGATGCGGTGTCATAGTTTCATCCTGCACGCACCAGGAGGACGAGGGGCGAGGGAGGACTGCCGTGCGCCGTTGGATGATGCTGGCTCTCGGAACCGCGGCGCAGACGGTCGCCTGCACTTTCCTCTACGGGCTTCCGTACACCTCGGAGACGTTGAGGCGGGACAACGGGCTGACGCTCAGCCAGGTCGGACTGCTGATCGCCTGCCCCACCGTCGGCCTCATGCTGACGCTCATAGCCTGGGGTGCCCTGGCCGACCGCTTCGGCGAGCGGGTCGTCATCACCTCCGGTCTGGCCATGACGGCCGTACTCCTCTCCCTGGGGGCCACGGTGAATGGCCTGGTTCCCCTGGGCGTGCTCCTGGCGCTGGCCGGGGCGGCGAGTGCCTCGGTCTCCGCGGCCAGTGGCCGGCTCGTCGTCGGATGGTTCTCCGCCCGGGAGCGCGGGCTCGCCATGGGTATCCGGCAGACGTCGACCCCGTTGGGCATGGGCATCGCAGCTCTGGTGGTCCCCACGCTCGCCGCGCGCAGCGGCGTGGCAGGGACCGTCCTGTTCTGCGCGGTGCTGTGCGGTGTCGTCGCCGTGCTCGTCGGCTCGTTGACCTCGGATCCGCCCCGTACCGCGCGGTCCGTGGGGCAGGAGCCGGCTCCCAATCCCTACCGTCACTCCGGCCTGTGGCGCGTCCATGCCTCCAGCGCGCTGCTGTGCGTTCCGCAGTTCGCGACGAACGCCTTCGCGATGGTGTTCCTGATCGACGTCCGGGGCTGGAGTGCCGTGCACGCGGGGCAACTCCTGGTGGTGTCCCAGGTGTTGGGGGCCGCCTCGCGGGTCGTGGCGGGCCGTTGGTCCGACCGGGTCGGCAGCCGGATGCGGCCGATGCGGCAGCTGTCCGTGTGCATCGCCGTCGTCATGGGCGCGACCGCGCTGGGCGCCCTCCGGCCCTCGCCGCTGACGGACCTCGCCATGGTCGTGGCCTGCGGGATCACCGCGAGCACCAACGGCCTGGCCTTCACCGCCACCGCCGAGCTCGCCGGGAGCTCCTGGTCGGGGCGGGCCATGGGCGTCCAGAACACGGGCCAGAACCTCGCCGCCTCACTGACGCCGCCCCTGCTGGGCGGGCTCATCGCCTCGGCCGGTTACGCGCGGGGCTTCCTGCTGGCCGGAGTGCTGGCCGCCGCGGCGTGCTTCGTGATCCCCGCGCGCGGGGGCTCGAAGGCTCATTCCTGATCAGCGACGCGCGGGGAGACCGGCCGCTCGAAGAGGGTCTCCAGGACCACCGTGGCCCGGGTCCCGTTGACTCCGTCGATCGCGTGGATCCGGCGCAGCGTTCGTGAGCGGCACCGGCCGAGAGCCCGACGGTTCTGCTCCATGCGGCGTAGGACTAGGACTGGGTGGCGTCCTGCTGGAGCTGCGCCAGCAGGACACGGTCGATGTGATCCACGACTCTCCGTTCGGTACGCGGACCTTCGCGTGGGTGAAGCCTCCCGCGTCGCTCGCGCAAGTGCATCGCGGCGACCGGCGGGGCGGTTCCGCGGTCGGGAGCTCGGCGCCTCCGAGGCCGCCGCGATGGCGTCCCGCACGGGCCGGAGTCGCGAACGCCGTCGGGCCGGTGTCACGGAAGCCCGTCGGGCGGGGCCTCGGCGCTCACGCGGTCATGTCGACGGAGGGCGGTCACCCGAGGACGTGAAGATGCGGTCCAGGTGGTGGCGCAGTACCTCGGTGGCCGACTCGGGCTGCCGCTGGCCCACCAGGATGCTGGTGCCCATGGCCGCCGCCATGGCGAGCAGGCCGATGGCCTCCGTGCGCGCGTCCACGCCGGGATCGGCCAGACCGGACTCCTGGGCCTGCCGCAGCAGACCGGTCAGGGCATCCTCGGCGGCGTCGGGGTTGTCGATGAAGGGCTGGGCGGCCAGCGCCTCGTCGGTCACGGACAGGATCGCGTACGAGGTGTAGAGGAGGTGGAACGTCCGGCTCTCCTCGTCGGTCGGGAGGGAGGTCAGGAGCAGTGCCTCGGCGGTCGCGCGCGGGCCCGGGGCCGCGCCGTCGGCCCGTAGGCGGGCGCCCACGCGTGCGGTGAACCGGTCGGTCAGATGCTGGAGCCCGTAGAGCAGCAGCTTCTCCTTGGTCCCGAAGTAGTACTGCACGAGCCGCAACGAAACGCCGGCCTCGGCCGCCACGTCCCGCATGCCGACCGCGTGCAGCCCGCGCCGTCCGGCGACCCGGACGAGTGCCTCGGCGATCTGGCTGCGCCGTTCCTCGTGGTCCACGCGTTTCGGCATGCTCTCGTGTCTCCACCCGTCGGTCCTGCCTGCGCGGTCCGGCTCCCGGACGTGCCGCGCGGTCCGGCGCCCGGACTTCTTCATGGTACCGCCGTATCAGCAAGATGGTACGGTCGTATCACGAAGGACGAGTCCTCACCGGAGGTGCCGCCGTGCCCGAGAACACAACCCGCGTCCGCCGCGACGTCGGCCGCTATGTCAACGACATCCTGCGCGACCGGCACTTCGCCGCCTGCGAGGCCGTCTACGCGCTGGGCGCGCCGGCCCGCTCCGAGACGGACGTCGAGACCCGCTTCGGCACCACGCACGTCTACCGGTACGGACCCACCGACCCGGCCGCCGAGGACCGCACCCCGGTCGTCCTCATCCACGGAGCGGGCGGTTGCTCCGCGCAGTGGTACCCCAACACCCGGGCGCTCGGCGCCGAGCGCCCCGTCTACGCCCTCGACACCCCTGGCGACGCCGGCCGCAGCGTGCACCGGGAGCCCATGTGGCAGCCCGAGCGCGCCGCCCAGTGGTTGGACGAGAGCCTCGACGCGCTCGGCCTGGACCGGGTCCACCTCGTCGGTTCCTCCTACGGGGGCTGGCTCGTCATCAACCAGGCGCACCTGCGGCCCGGCAGGCTCGCCTCGGTCACCGCCCTCGATCCGGGCGGCCTGGAGAAGGTCGGCCTGCGCTTCTTCGCCTGGGTCTTCGCCAGTCTCTTCGCCACCTTCGCGCCCAAGGCGCTGCGCCCGCGCCTGGCGGCCTGGCTGGAGCAGCCGGTCCTCGTCGTGCCGGAGCTGCGCGCGATGGTCCGGACGGGCGTACGGGCCTTCCGTATCCGCCGGCCCGCGCCCCTGCCGCTGTCCGACGAGCAACTGGGCTCCATCCGGACGCCGTTCCACCTGATCATGGGCAGGCGCAGCCTGCTGGTACACCCGCAGCGGCAACTGGAACGGGTGCCGCGCCTGATACCCGGAGCCCGCGCCGAGATCATCGCCGCGACCGGCCACGGACCGCAGATCGACCACCCCGACCTGGTCAACGCCCGGATGCTGGAATTCATGGAGGACACCGACACCCTCGACCCGGCCACGGACCGCGGCACCGCCGACGCGTGACACCGCTGCCCGCCAGGGCCCTCCATCGAGGGTGGGCGGCGGGCGCCGAGGATGAACGACGAAGGCCCAGGTCGCCGACCTGGGCCTTCGCTCAAGAGATGGGTGACGAGAACCGAACTCGTGCTCTGAGCTGTCCACCGTACTGAAGGGCACCGATGGGGCACGAACGCAGCAGAGCTGCCGACCGACCCTGTTTCCGTGCCACGGCGCCAGGCGCCCGGCGCGCCCCTCCGGTCCCGGACGGAATCAGGAGGAGCCGCACGCTCGTGCTTCGGCCGGCCAGACGCCGGTGACATTGGTCCGCAGCACCGCGTCCCAGTCCTCCTCGCTCACCTCTCCGGCAGGTACGGTGCCGCGGAGAATCCCGGCGTTGTTGACCGCGATGCGGAGCCCGCCGAAGCGGGTGACGCTCTCGCCTACGAGGTTGCGGAGCTGGTCGGAGTCGGTGACATCGGCGGTGACGGCGGCAGCGGTGCCGCCGACCGCCTCGATGAGGCCGACCGTCTCTTCCAGGGAGGCCGCGGTGCGCCCCCCGGCGACCACGGAGTGCGCCCTCGGCGGCGAAGGCGAGCGCGATCGCGCGGCCGAGACCGGAGCCTGCGCCCGTGACGAGCGCGGTCGTGCCAGGGAAGCGATTCATTTCGGCAACTCCTTTGAGCGATGGATTACTCGGTGCGGTGGTTCAGGAAGGCGACGACGGCCAGGGGCAGCCCCGGTCCCGGCCAGGGACCAGGAGTCGCTGCCGAGCGCGAGCAGGACGGCGAACAGGACGGTGGGGCCGAGTTCCATCGCACTGTTCAGCACACCGACCGGCAGCAGCACGAGACCCGGCAGCAGTCCATACGCGTACGGGTGACGGGGTCCAGGTAGAAGGCGGCCTCGCGGGTGAGCAGTTGGTAGGTGTCCGGGCCGGCTTCGGCGTCCTGGACCAGGCGGGCGACGTTGAGTCCTTCGAAGCCGAAGACGCGCCGGTAGGGCTCGTCGGGGGCCCAGGTGTACACGTCTCCGGACCACCAGTACGTGACCTCCTCGCCGTCGAGCGAGGCGCGGGTGCGGGCGAAGGAGCGGAGCAGCTCTGCGGGTGTCGTCATACGGACCACTCTGCCCGGCCGCCTGCCCGGCCGGGCAGGAAACATCCGGGCCGGGGCGGGAGCGGCCGGAAGAGGCCGCTCCCGGGCCGACGGGCCCGGCGAGATCTCGAAAGAGATGGCCGAATCGCGTGCGTGACGCAGGCCGCCTGAATTCGATTTCGCGATGCGGGGTGACGGAGTGGGATCCCTGGTCCCGGGCAGCGCAAAAGTGGTCTGGATAATAAACCCGCCCCGATCTCTTACCGGGGCCTTCGTCATGGAGCGGGTGACGAGAATCGATTCCACGCTCTGCGCTTGGGAAGCACCGGAGCCTGCGACGTTCATGCACGCTTTGACCTTCCCCTATTCAACATCAGGGGTGCGGTCGGTGGGGTGCTTCGGCACCCTGGCGGACCGCTGTTTATCGCTCCGAAGGGTACGGACGGGGCATGAGGACGGAGGATATGGCGTCGTGTGCACCTGGCGGTTGCGAGCGGTGAGTAAGGAGGCGGGCGAGGTCTCGGTTGTCGAAGGGTTTGTTCTCCAGTTGATTGACCGGACCAGTAAGGGGGATCTTCTCGGCGACGGGGGAGCGGTCGGCCCCGACGAGGTCGATCTCGGGGTCATTGGCGCGGGTCCAGTGGCCGCCGATCGCATTGGTGATCGTGGTGGTGATCGGGGAGGTGGCAGCCGTGGTTCGCCCGCTTGGGCCGCTGGGTTGCCATTCGGCCAAGACCGCTCGCATTTCACTTGGCGGCTGACTTGGTTCCGAAACCCCGCCGAAGCGGTGAGTCGCCTCTTGGGCCTCGCCGTATTTCTCTACGGGGCTGTGTTTCGCCCGGCGATACGAGATGATTTGTCTGCCGTTCTGTCGGAAGAAATTACTCGGGGGGTTTGACTGCACTATCGTGAGGGCGGAGGTGTGCGTAAAGGGATTGGCTGTTCGTTTTCGTGGTATAGTCCTAATGGATTTACAGGACGCCGCGAAAAAAGGGGAATGGCGTGAATACCGAGAAGGTTACGGCTCGACGTCTTACGGCCGGAGAGGTTTCAGAATTGGGCCTCCAGGACGGCATCTTCGTCTCGGCGGAGATGAATGACCTTCCTCTCGACTGCTACGCTCCGGCTTTCCTTACGGGGCCGGGTAAGAATTTTGAGGGAGGGTCCTTCACTGCGAGGACGATCTTCGGTGAGGAAATTCATGTTCTCCCGGACAGCGCCGAAGAGCGCGGGATCTGGATTGCCGACAAGGCAGGGGAAGAAATCGAGGTTCTCCAGAGTGCCGGTGTCCTCCTGAACCTCGCCCTCTTCGTGCCTGACGGGAAGAAGGAATCCCTGGAGTCGCTCTACTCCGCCGCACGGGACGCGTTCGGCGCGGGGATCGTTCAGCGCTGGAGCGAGGAAACCGTCGCGGTGCCGGACGTCAAGGTCGACCTGTACGAGGAGCCGGCCCGGGGGCGGAAGAACACGAACAGTCAGAACCGCGACCGCCGTGCCCTGGACATCTACCCGACCCGAGTGCGGTTCCTGGAGCCCAGCGATGGCTGGAGGTTCATTGTCGAACCGCACAAGGAGATCGTCGATGACACACCGACGATCTGACCTGATGGCAGGTTAGCCTCGGTCTTTCGCGGGAGCCCGTCAGCTTGCTGACGGGCTCTTCTTCGTTTGTCGGGGCGTGTGGGCAGGCCGCTGGCCCGATTGTTGCGTCGGGTGGGCGCCGGGGTTCATGTTTCCGGTGGGGTGGTTCAGGCTCATCGAGACAGGTGGATCTGCTGGCCAACCGGGGTACGGGAAGGCGTCGAGCGGATCAGCGTCTGCCGCCCTCGCCGGTACCTTTTCGAGGCCGTCGCGCCCCCTCATCTGTCCCGGGGCTCCTGCGTTTGTCGCCGGTCCCCTGCGGATTCGTCTGCGATCGGTAACAGGGGGAGCTTGCACGGGCATTCGTATGTCTTGATGAGGGCAGGGCATCGGCGGAGACAGCAAAGGGGCGGGCGGACATGGCGAAGCACAAGGGAAAGGGATGGCACAGCCGGCTTCTCGCGGCGGCGCTCGGGGTGACAGCGGTGGCCGCTGCCACCTCGGTGTGGACCGCGCAGGCCGACACCGCCGGAGGGCGGCAGCCGCAAGCGCGTGTCTCATCGCCGGACGCCCGGCCCCAGGACCGGACCGTGACCAAGGTGGCGGCGGACATCGCGCACGCCTCGGACCGCGGCGCCCGGGGCGTCAACATCACCATCGACGACGGACCGGACCCGGTCTGGACGCCACAGGTGCTGCAACTGCTGAAGGACAACGGTGTGAAGGCTACGTTCTGCATGGTGGGCACGCAGGCCCAGGCACACCCGGACCTGGTCAAGGAGGTCGTGGCGGCCGGGCACCGGCTGTGCAACCACACGATCTCGCACGACACCGCCATGGACACCAAGCCCGAGGCATACCAGTCCCAGCAGATCCTGGATGCCGAACGCATGATCACCAAGGCGTCCGGAGGCGTCCGGCCGCAGTACTACCGGGCCCCGGGCGGTGCTTTCACCCCGTACAGCCGGCACCTTGCCGCTTCCCGGGGGATGCGGCCGTTGGGCTGGAACGTCGACTCCAAGGACTTCGAGCGTCCCGGTGTGGACACCATGGTCGCCACCGTCAAGAGGGAGATCTCCAACGGGCCGACCGTCCTCTTCCACGACGCGGGAGGGGATCGCTCCCAGACCTTGGGTGCGCTGCGCGAGATCCTGCCCTGGCTGAAGCAGCAGGGGTACTCCTTCGGCTTCCCCGTGCGGTGAGTGAGGCTCGCCCGCACCGACATCAAGACCCGGACCCCCGGCACCAGCAGACAGACATGAACAGCAGAACCCGACCACTGACGAAAGCCGCCCGGACGGAGAAGCGACAAGCCACCCAGGGAGGCCCTTCCGCGCTCTGGGCACGTTGCCGTCCCCGGCATCGGCATCTCGACTGGTACGCCCGGAAGGGCCGGGAGGATGCTTCTGGCGCGGATCTGGTGCGTGACGCTCAGAGCGGTCTGGACAACAAGAAAGGCCCGGGTCGCTGACCTGGGCCTTCGGCATGGAGCGGGTGACGAGAATCGAACTCGCGCTCTGCGCTTGGGAATCCTGAGAAGATGTCCCGCTGTGGGCGTTCTGGCCTGCCCGGATACCGTCCAGTCTCCCCTATCGCGCGATCGTCGCACCACTGGTCCACTGCATCGAAGCCCTGCACGCAAAGCGCCCGGACCTCACCTTGACGGTCATCCTGCCGGAGATCGTCACGATGCGCTGGCGGTACCGCCTGCTGCACAGCAGGATCGCCCCACGGCTGCGACACGCACTGTGCCCGCTGCCGAAGATCGTCATCACCACCGTCCCTTTCCACGTGTAGCCACCTCCCCACGGCCACGCTTGTGGCTTCGCGGCATGCCGATCACCGCATCGCCCACCTCGGCCTGAATCCCCGACTGCCGCTTGACCAATGTTTCTCCGGGTGTTCGATCAGGCCACGGAGTGGGTGATCGTCGAGCTGTAGGTGCTGGCCAGGGCGTCCGTCGGGGTCATGACGGAGATGGTCGGGTTCCAGACGGCCGTGTTGATCCCGGACACGCCGGTGGCGGTCAGGCCATCACCCGCCCCGCCTCGATTCGCGCCCACCAGCCATCACCTCCGTCCGCATCTCCGGAGAACCTCAGGACGCTGCCGGACGGGCGGTTGCTGGTGTTGCGGTATTGCGCTGCTGTACCACCCCAACCAGGGGCAGGGTTGACGGCGTGATTGTGCTCGGCATTCTGCTGCGGCGATGGCCCGATTGCTCCGTCGGCATCCGCCTATAGGGCGAACGCCCCGCCACGGCAACTCCTTTGGCCCCGATAAAGCCCTCCTTGCGTGGATATAGGTAATTTCTGTAGGTGAGTGACGGTGCATCACAAGCCTGTGAGATCTCGTCGCGAGTGCGGCGGCCTGTGACCTGACCAGAGCTCACCTCAGTCGCCAGGAAGCCTGGCGACTGAGGTCAACGGTGACAAGAAAGGACTCATTCATGGCAGTGGATGCCATCCCCTCCGCCCCTCCTGGCAGATGGCGAACACGGAGATTCAAAGCAACTGTCGCCATGCTGCCCGCAGCCGCGCTGCTGCTGACGATGACTTTGATCTCGAACCTCGCGCGCGCAGCTGAGGCCCCCGTGGGATTGGGAACCGCCACGAGTTACGCGGTCCTGGCCGGTACAACGGTCACCAATACGGTCACCCCCACGGTCGTCAACGGCGACCTGGGAGTCAGTCCTGGGAGCTCGGTGACGGGCTTTCCGCCCGGAATCGTCAACGGAGTGCAGCACGTCGCCGATGCCGCCGCCGGTCAGGCCCAGTCCGACCTGACCACCGCCTACAACGACGCGGCCAGCAGGGCAACCACCACCACCCTGACCTCCCCGGGCGACATTGGCGGACTCACTCTGACGCCCGGCGTCTACAGCGCTTCGTCGTCGCTGAATCTCACCGGGACTGTCACTCTCGACGCCCAGGGTGACCCCAACGCCGTTTTCATCTTCAAGATCGCCTCCACTCTGATCACGGCCCCGGCGAGCAACGTCCTGCTCGTCAACGGAGCGCAGGCCTGCAACGTGTTCTGGCAGGTGGGGAGCTCCGCCACCCTCGACACCAATTCCTTCTTCAAGGGCAACATCCTGGCCCTGACGTCCATCACCGTGAACACCAACGCGGCGATCGAGGGCCGGGCGCTGGCGCGCAATGGTGCGGTCACGCTGGACGACAACGTCATCACGAGGGCGGTCTGCATGACAGGCCCGCCTGGGCCTCCTGGGGCGACCGGATCCACTGGTCCTTCTGGGCCTCCTGGGGCGACCGGATCCACTGGTCCTTCTGGGCCTCCTGGGGCGACCGGATCCACTGGTCCTTCTGGGCCTCCTGGGGCGACCGGATCCACTGGTCCTTCTGGGCCTCCTGGGGCG